>DATIBS010000158.1:0-4999 GCA_035457305.1 Gemmatimonadales bacterium | reverse complement strand
AGCGGGGCAAGGGGAGGTGAACGGGGAACGGGGAACGGGGAACGGGGAACGGGGAGCGGGGAGCGGGCCTCCCTGCTCCCCGGCTCCCTGGCTTCCTACGGCTGGGCGTCCGACAGACTGAGATAGTCCAGCACGTCGTCGGCACTGTACCGGGTCCGACCCCGGAGGAACCGCGCCATGCCGGTCAGGTCGTCGCCGCTGGTGAGGAGCGGCAGCTCCAGCCGGTCGTCGTCCCGGACCTGCCCATGACCCACGTTGGCCATCAGGGCATTGCAGAGACAGCGCCGCCCCTCGGTGTCGGCCTCCGCCCCGCCCTTCTCCACCCATGCCGCCACCGGCTCCGCCGGGCAGCGGTACCCCAACCGGCCGTCGGGCCGCACGTAGGGCGCCCGCAGGTAACCGAGGTCGCAGACCCGCTCGCGCGCCGGGTGCGTCGCGGCCGGGTCGCCCGGCCAGCGCACCAGCTTGAACGGGTACCCGGTCGGCGACGCCTGCGGGTCGGTGAAGACGTCCACCTCGCCTCGCGCGGCGTGCTCGAGGACCGATCGCTTGTACGCCGCGGCGAGGCCCGACTCGTCGGCGTAGGCGAAGAGGGTTCCCACCTGGATGCCCGCGGCCCCGGCAGCGCGCGCGTCACGCAGTGCCTCGGGCGATCCCGTGCCCCCGGCGAGCCAGAACGGGAGTCCGAGGCCGGCAATCTCCTCCAGGTCCACCTCGTCGCGCCCGCCGTAGACCGGTTCACCCCGGGCGTTGAAGCTCGGGGCGCCGCGCGGCGGGGCATTGTGGCCCCCGGCGGTGGGCCCCTCGATGACGAAGCCGTCCACCCGGCCGCTCGCCTTCCGCTGGAGCATCGTCGCGAGCGAATTGCTGGCGATGATGGCGAGGAAGCGGGGACGCCGGAGTGGGGCCGCTGGGGGCGTGCCCGGCTCCAGCGGTTCGAGCCGGGCCTCCTCGGTGCGCCCGGCCGGCAGGCCTTCCACGTCGAGCCGGAGTGAGGCGGGCTGATGTTCGGCGAGCCGGTCCAGCACCCCGGGGATCTCCTTCGGGATGCCGGCGCCCATGAGCACGTAATCCACCCCGGCCAGCATCGCCCCGTAGAGCACCGCGAGGTTCGGGAGCTGCACCTTGGTGAGGAGGTTCACGCCCACGACGCCTTCGTGCCCCTCCCGGGCCAGCCAGACCTCGACGAAGCTCGCGAGCATGGTGAGCTGCTCCCGCGCCCGACTCACGCCCTTGCGGTACATGCCGAGCATCCGGTACGGGACTCCGGCGGCACGGCCCCCGGGCAGGAAGTAGCGCCGCAACGCTTCGGCGGCGACCCGCGGGACGGGGAAGTGTTCCATCGCGCGACGGAGGTGGCCGCCGGGGTCGCCATCCTGGAGCCGGCGCACGAACAGGGTGTCGATGGCAGTGCCGGAGACCACGCCGAGCTGGCCGCGGAGCGAGACCGCCCGGGCCAGGCTCCAACTGGAGACTCCGATGCCCATCCCGCCCTGGATGATCGAGGGAAGCGCGAGTGTCGTCATGGGTCCGTTGGCCGGTGGAAGCCGTACAATGGCGTGGGCGGAGTGAAGCCCTCATGAATTTCGCCCCATGCCTCGGCCGGTCGCCCCGACGGCCAGGGCCCGTTCCCCTCGCATAATCGCTGTCGCCGCCGTAACTTTCCCCAAAGCCTTCCGGGCCGCCGGCCCGGGAGGACTCCCCGACACAACCCGGGCCCGGACGGCCCACCTCGATGACGCAGACCGAACGGTCGTGTCCTGCCTGTCTTGCGCCCCTCCCGGCGGAGGCGCAGTTCTGCATGCACTGCGGCCGAGCCACGCCCACGGACCCCGGCGTGCCGCCGCGGACGATGCCCACGGGCGAGATCGAGGTCAGCAAGGTCCGGCGGGTGCTGGCCGACCGCTACCGGGTCGAGCGGGTGGTGGGGGAAGGCGGGATGGCCACGGTCTACCTGGCCGAGGATCTCAAGCACCGACGCCAGGTGGCGCTCAAGGTGATGCGGCCGGAACTCGCCGCCACCCTCGGCGCCGACCGGTTCCTGCGCGAAGTGTCCATCGCGGCGCAGCTCAACCACCCGCACGTGCTCCCGATGCACGACTCGGGAGAGGCCGGTGGCGTCCTCTACTACGTCATGCCGTACGTCGAGGGCGAGTCGCTCGCGGCCCGGCTCAAGCGGGAGGGCGCGCTCCCCGTGGCCGACGCCGTGCGACTCGCGCGCGAAGTGGCCGAGGCGCTGGCCTACGCCCACAAGCGCGGCATCGTCCATCGCGACATCAAGCCCGCCAACATCCTCCTGAGCGAGGGCCACGCCCTCGTCGCCGATTTCGGCATCGCCCGGGCGGTGGGCGCGGAGGGCGAGGCCATCACGAAGACCGGGCTCGCCGTCGGGACGCCGCAGTACATGAGCCCCGAGCAGGCGACCGGAGCGAAGGAAGTGGATGGCCGCACCGACGTCTACGCGCTCGGTGCGGTGTTGTATGAGATGATCACCGGCGAGCCGCCGTTCACGGGGCCCACGCCGCAGTCGATCATCGCGCGGAGCCTGACCGAGCGGCCGCGGGCCCTCGGCTCCACGCGGGACGGGCTGCCGCCGGGACTCGAGGCGGTGGTGGCACAGGCGCTGGCGAAGACCGCGGCCGACCGGCAGCCGACGGCGGCGGTGCTGGTGGACGCGCTGAGGGCGGTGGAGCGCGGGCACGACGGCACCACTCCACGACGGCACGACGGGACGGCCGAGGGGCGGTCCGACCGCCCGGCCGCCGGCGGCCCCTGGCTCGCGGCCGGCGGGGTCGCCATGGCGGCGCTCGTGGCCGTGGCCTTCTTCGCCGGGCGGTGGGGGCTTCCGGCGTGGACCCTCTGGCTCGCGCTGGGGCTGGTGGGTGCCGGCGCCGGGATGTTCGTGCTCACCGGCGCGGCGGAGCGGCGGCGGCTCGGCGGCTCCGCGGCTCGGCGGCTGGACCGCTGGCTGACCTGGCGGAACGCCGCATTGGGCGGAGTGGCGGCGGTGCTCGGCTGGGCCGTGGTGGCGGCGGCGGCCAGCACGCGCCGGACCGATGCGGCCGCGGAGTCCCGCGCGGCCGGCGGCACCCACGTGGCGGTGCTCCCGTTCCAGAACCAGGGCGCCGAGGCCGACGACTACATCGTGGACGGCATCACCGACGAGGTGCGGGGCAAGCTCGCCCGGGTGAGCGGGCTCGCGGTGATCGCATCGGGGAGCGCCAACCAGTACCGGGGCTCGAGCGAGGCGCCGACCACGATCGCCCGGCAGCTGGGCGCCGACTACCTGCTCACGGGGCGGGTGCGCTGGGCCGGAACCGCCGACGGCGCCCGCCGGGTGCAGGTGGTCTCGGAGCTGGTGGACGGCACGACCGGTTCCACCACCTGGCAGCAGTCGTTCGAGGCGGACCTCACCGACGTCTTCGAGGTGCAGTCCCAGATCGCGTCCCGGGTCGCGGGCGCCCTGGGGACGCAGATCGGGAGCCAGGAGAGCCGCGATCTCGCCCGCCGACCCACCAGCAATCCCGCCGCCTGGGACGCCTACCTCAAGGGCAAGGCGGTCAGCGCGGTGGACCCGATCTCGCAGCGGACGGCGGCGGCGCACTTCGAGCAGGCGGTGGCGCTCGATTCGGCGTTCGTGGAGGCGTGGGGCGGCCTCTCGCTCACGATGGCGCGGGTGTTCTTCAATGGCGCCCGGGAGCCGGCGGTGGCCGCCCGGTCGCGCGAGGCGTTCGAGCGGGCCATCGCCCTCGACCCGAACAATGCCATCGGGCACGCCGCTGCGGCCCTCTACTACACCAACGTCAGCCGGGACCCGGCCAGGTCGGTCGCCAGCCTGACCACGGCGGTCCAGCTCGCCCCGAACGATCCCGACGTGCTGGCCGCCGCGGGGCGCGCGGACGTCTCGAACGGGCGCTACGAGTCCGGCGTGGCTCGGCTCGAGCGCGCCCGCGAGCTCGACCCCCGTTCGCTCACCGTGCTCAACGACCTCCAGCGGGGCTACCTCGCCACCAGCCAGTACCAGGAGGCGGTGGAAGTGGGCGACGCGGCCATCGCGCTCGCGCCTTCCGACCCCGGGGTCTACGAGTTCCTGGCGATGGCGCGCGCAGCCCAGGGCGACCTCCCCGGCGCGCAGGCGGCGGCGCGGAAGGGCATGGCCAACGGCATCTCCCCCCCGACGATGGCCGCGTACTTCGCGGGGTACTTCGAGATGACGTGGGCGCTCGACCCGGCCACCGAGGCGGTGGTCACCCGGCTCACGCCGGCGGCGTTCGACGGCGACCGGGCCTGGTGGGCACAGTCGATCGCGACGGCGCACTGGATCCGCGGCCGTCGCGATCTGGCCCGGGCCTACGCCGACTCCGGCCTGGCGCCATCGAAGGCGCAGGCGGACGCGGCGCCGAGCGACGCAAGCCCCCTGGTGCTCTACGGGCTGACGCTGGCCTACGCCGGCCGGAAGGAAGAGGCGGTCGCCGCCGGCCGCCGGGCCATCGCCCTGAGCGAAGGGCAGACCGGCAGCTTCAACGCCGCGTACGACCGGATCCAGTTCGTCCGGATCCTGCTGGCCGTCGGGGAGCTCGACCAGGCGATCACCGAGCTGACGCCGGTGGTCAACCGCAAGGGCAGCTACATCACGTCGGCCTGGCTCCGGGTGGACCCGCTGTACGACGGACTGCGGGGGAATCCGAGGTTCGAGAGGTTGGTCGCAGGACGGTAAGTCGGTAAGTCGGACGGTCGGGCAGTCGGACGGTCACCCCACCACCCCGTCGCTCCGTCGGTCCGCCTGTCCGTCTGTCCGTCTGTCCGTCTGTCCGTCCCGGTCGCTTCACGCACCCCAGGCCCAATGACCGCAACTCCCCGCTCCTGTCCCGCCTGCCACACGCCGCTTCCCGAGGCCGCGCAGTTCTGCATGCACTGCGGCCGGGCCACGCCGACCGATCCTGGCGTCCCGCCGCGGACGATGCCGACCGGCGAATTCGAGGTGGCCAAGGTCCGGCGG
>DATIBS010000157.1:0-7600 GCA_035457305.1 Gemmatimonadales bacterium | reverse complement strand
GACTGTTTCACCGCAGAGGCGCAGAGGACGCAGAGTACTGCGCGGCTGCTTTCCCCCACACCGCCCCCCTGATGAAGTGGGGCGGGGGGGGGAAAAACGTGGTTGCTGTTCTCTGCGTCCTCTGCGCCTCTGCGGTGAATCCTTGGGCGGGGAGGGGGAACAACGCAGTGGCGGTTCTCTGCGTCCTCTGCGCCTCTGCGGTGAATCCTTGGGCGGGGAGGGGGAACAGCGCAGTGGCGGTTCTCTGCGTCCTCTGCGCCTCTGCGGTGAATCCAGCGCAAGCCGGGCTCAGCCGGGGGGTCGCCTCGCCCTGACCATCCCCGCCCTCGCCTCGGTCACGTGCCGCTGGAGAGACGGGTCCGCATTGCTCCAGACGTCGGCGACGAACCGGTAGCGCTCCTCCGCCTTCTGCCGGTCGCCGAGCCGCTCCGCGAGCCGGGCCCGGTCCAGCGCGGCGAGGACCCCCGAGGGCGTGGCCTCCCAGATCAGGAACCAGCGGTCGAGCAGGTCGGCGGCTGCCTGGTCCTCACCGCGAGCGGCCAGCAGACGAGCCAGCGAGAGCTTCTCCTGGAAGCAGGGAACCACGATGCAGAGCGTGTCGGGGATGGCCTGGAGCCTCCCGACCGCCGCACCCGAGTCGCCACGGGCGAGAGCGAGGTACGCGCCCGCTACCGCCTCGAGGTAGCGGCCGCGGAGCCCGGCGACCGGTGAACCGCCCTCGCGCGCGACTTCCGCAGCCCTCTCGGCCAGGCGAGCCAGCGCCAGGGTGTCACCCCGCGCCAGCCACCACCTCGCACCCCGGAGCACGGCGGGGAGGGCCGGGGCCGGCCGGCCGCCCCAGTCCACGCCGGGCGAGAGACCGCTCCGGAAGCCCCGCTCCGCCATCGAGTCGGGCACGGCACCGAGCAGGGCCAGCTCCTGGAACGGATCGACGAACGCGAGCGCCACCGGGGCTCGCCCGGGGTCTGCGGGGGCGCCGGCCAGGGCGGCCGCCGCGGCCAGGTGTCCCCGGAAGGCCAGCACACGGGCGAGGTTGCGCGCGACGACCAGGGAGTCCGTCACGAGTGGCCCGCCTCGTTCGTGGTCGCGCCGACCCCGGAGGAGCTCCCGCGTGGCAACCACCGCGGCCTCGCCCGAGTCGGCAGCCCACAGCAGGTGCACGGAGAGCCCGAAGAGGGTGACGCCCGATGCCGTGGCCAGGGCGCGGGCGACGGTCGGCGCACCGACGCCCGAATCGAGCACCTCGGCGGCGAGACGCATGACCTCCGTCCTGGGTCCGGGGCCGAGCGCCCCGGCGGCTCGGGCGTAGCGGGCGGCATCCCGCGACCGCCCCGCCTGGATCGCGAGCCCGACGGCGTGCTCGTACGCGGTGCCGAACCCCGGGTCGGCGGCGATGGCGCGGTCGAACGCCGCCAGGGCAGGAATCGCCCTGTGGCCGAACGGGGGGGGCGCGTGGAAGTAGACCTCTCCCAGTTCGTACCAGATCTCCACGTCGTCGGCATACCGCCGAGAGGCCTCCTCCAGTACGGCGAGGGCTCCCCGCTGGTTGCGGAGGATCGCAGCCGGATCGGAAGCGGTATCGGCGGAGAACCTCATCGAATCCGCCAGGAAGATCAGGCTGTCCCGCGGGCCCAGCCCCCGGTTGCTCTCGGCGGCGAGTTGCCGGTACTCCTGCCAGGGCCGGTACCGTGTCGAGGTGGGTGCGCCCCAGGCAATCGCCTGGTACATCCTCCGCAGGGCGAGGGGGAACGCGGGGGCGTGCGCGAGCGCCTGGTCGTAGTGCGCCAGCGCGGAGTCGTAGCTCCCCTGGCGGTAGAACTGCTCTCCCCGGAGGAACTCGCGCACCGCGGGGAGTGAGCCGACCGTGATGGAGACCCGGCGCGCCCCCGCGATGGGGCGGTCGCGGCCGACACCCCGCAGGATCCCGACCACGAGCGAGTCGACCAGCCGGCCCATGGACTCTTCCGGACCGCGCACCTCCAGGTCCGCGGCCAGGTGATCGGTGGCGCGATCGAGGACCGACGCCCGCAGCGCGACCGAATCCCGCTCCAGCCGCACGACGCTCCCGAACACCACCAGGCCCGCTCCGGTGCGCTGTCCCAGCGCCGCCGCCGCGGACCGGTCTGCCCCGCCGGGCCAGGCGCGGAGCGCAGCCGCCGCCGGCACCGTCCGGAGGGGACCGGCGCCGTCCAGGTCCCGCGCCAGCACGTCCACCATTCCCTCCCGCCAGAGCCGGAGGGAACCATGGAGCACCTGGAAGGGAGCCACCGCGACGAGGTTCGGGTCGCCGGGGGGGGGCGTCCTCCCGCGCGACAGCAGCGCCGCGACGAGGACCACCAGCGCCACGGCCGCGACGATCCCGATCCCGACCCGGCGCCGCGCCGGGGCCGCCGGCGGCGCGGCCGGTCCTACCGCCTCCGGCTCCAGCGCGGCCAGCACCGCCCCGGCATCCGGATACCGGTCCTCGGGCCGGGGCGCCAGGCATCGGCCGACGATCGCCGCCACGCCGGCGGGCAGGTCGGGCCGGAGCCGGAGGAGCTGGTCGCGCACCGCTCCGCCCTCCGCGACCACCCGTCCGGGGAGGAAGGTGACACCCGACGGGCGCTCGCCGGCCAGCATCTCGAAGGCCATCACGCCGATCGCGTAGACGTCGCCACGGGGGTCGGAGCCGTGGCTACCCGTCCGTTCCGGCGCCATGTAGGCCGGCGTGCCCAGCACCTCCCCCGCCGTCACCACCGCATCCTCCGCCCCCTGCATCGCCCGGGCCACCCCGAAATCGGTGAGCAGGGCGTGGCGCCCCGCCAGGAGGACGTTCTCCGGCTTGAGGTCGCGGTGGACCACGCCGTGCTGGTGGGCAAAGCCCAGGGCCTCGCACACGTCGCGCAGGATCGCGAGCGCGTCGGGCACCGGCAGGCGGCCCTCGCGGGCCAGGCGCTCCCGGAGGGCGTGGCCCGCCTCGTAGGGCATCACGTAGTAGAGTGCGCCGTCGGACTCCCCGGAATCGAAGAGCGGCACGATGGCGGGGTGCCGCAACTGCGCCGCGATCCCGATCTCGCGGAGGAACCGCTCCCGGCCGAGCACGGCGCTCAGGTCGGGTCGCATCACCTTGAGCGCCACCTCCCGGCCGTGCTTGCGGTCCCGCGCCAGGAAGACAGTGGCCATCCCGCCCCGCCCCAGCTCGCGGATCAACTCGTAGCGGTCGGCGAGGCCGTGCGGGAAACTGGCCGGTTCGGGCTCCATGAGGGCCGCGAAGCGGATCTCGGCCGGCTGGTCCAGGAGCGGCAGCCCGCGATCCGCCTCCGCCGCCAGCATCGCGAGCCACGCCTCGAGGGCCGGATCTCCGCCGCTCACTTCCGTGATGATCGCGGCCCGCTCGGCAGGCCGGGCATCCAGGACCCGGTCGAGCAGCGGCTCCACTCGTCCCCAGTCCGGGGGGGTCGGGTCGCGCGGCACGCAGGTCAGTCCTCCAGGGCCCGACGCAGCAGCATGCGGGCCTTGACCCAGTCACGCTGGACGGTGCGGGTCGTGATCCCGAGCCCGGCGGCGACCTCTTCCTCGGTCAGCCCGCCGAAGAAGCGGCACTCGACCACGCGGGCGAGCCGCGGCTCGACCTCGGCCAGGCGGGTGAGGGCCTCCTCCAGCTGGAGCAGGGCCTCGGGCTGGTCGTCCGCGGCCATCACCGCCTCGTCGAGGGGGATCCGCCGCAGGTCCCCGCCCCGCTTCCGGGTGAGCCGAGCCTTGGCCCGGTCCACCAGGACGTGCCGCATTGCCACCGAGGCCAGGGCGAGGAAGTGGGCCCGGTCCCGCCATCCCGCCCGGGACTGGTCCACCAGCTTGAGGTAGGCTTCGTGGATCAGGGCCGTGGTCTGGAGGGTTCCCTGCCCGCCGCGGATGGCCATGTGATGGTGGGCGATCGCCCGGAGCTCCGCATACAGCAGCGGCACCAGGCGATCCGCCGACACCTGGGTGCCGCTCCGCAACTCGGTCAGGACGTCGGCTCCCGGTGATCCGGATGGCATCACGGGCCCCTGTCAGCGCTCGAGGTCGACGCAGGAGGCGGGGAACGGGAATGTCGTCATTTGCCCCCCTTCCTCGTGTTCCCGATCGGAGGTGCACGCCCTTTCCGAGTCGGGCTCGACTGCAGGGACGCAGCCCCCTGCCGCGCACCCGCATTCCATCCCGGAGGAATCATGCCGTTCCACAGCCAGTACCGCCACCCGTGGGCCCTGCCCCTCCTCCTGCTCGCCACCGCCTGCGGCGGCGACGGGGGCGGCTCCGGACCCAGCGGCCCCACCCTGGAATCCGTGGAGGTTTCCCCCACCAGCCAGGCCCTCTTCACCCTGGCCCCGGGCAATACGGTGACGCTCACCGCAGTCGCGAAGGACGCGGACGGCGACGTCATCAGCAATCCGGGCACGATCACCTTCGCCAGCGGGAACACCGCCGTCGCCACCGTCTCGGCGAGCGGCGTCGTCACGGCGGCCGGCGCCGGCACCACCTCGGTCACGGCCAGCGCCACGTACGGGGGCGTGACCCGCAGCGGCAGCGCCACCATCACGGTCACCGTCGCCCCCGCCGCGGCGACGGTCAACGCCCAGCTGGTCGGCTCCCAACCCAGCTGGGTTCCGGGGACGGTGGATGTGAGCGCCGGCGGGCAGATCACCTGGACGGTCGGTGCCGTCACCCACAACGTCAGCTTCACCAGCGGTGGCGCCCCGTCCAATGTCCCCGATTGGGCGGATGGCTCGCAGTCCCGCACCTTCCCGACGGCGGGGACCTACCCGTATGTCTGCACGCTCCACGCGGGGATGCAGGGCAGCGTCCGGGTCCACTGATGCCGGCCGGTCCCGCGAATCACGCCCGCCGCCGCTTTCTCCAGGCAGTGGCGGGCGTGGCGGCAGGCGCGACCATCCCCCAGCTGGGGAGCTGCGGGGATGCCCCGACCATGCCCACGGCACCCGGGGGCCGCGCACCGCTCCCCACCCCGGCGGCCTACCCGATCGCCGACCTCGCCCTCGTGGCGGCGCCGGCGGGCGGCGGATGGGGCGGCGCCGCGGGGAGCACCTGGCGCTACAATGGCCTCCTTCCGGGGCCGACGCTGACCGCCCGCCGGGGGAACCAGGCACGGATCCAGCTTCTCAACCAACTCCCCGAGCCGACGATCGTCCACTGGCACGGCGCGCTCGTCCCCGAGGCGGCGGACGGACACCCGCGGCTCGCGGTCCCGCCGGGAGCCGCCTACCAGTACGAGTTCCCCGTGGTCCAGCGCGCCGCGACGCTCTGGTACCACCCGCACCCCCACCACGCCACCGCCGGGCAGGTCCACCGGGGCCTGGTCGGCTTCCTGCTCGTGGGCGACGAGGAAGAGGACGCGCTCGCCCTTCCTGCCGGACCGCGCGAGGTGCTGCTCCTGCTCCAGGACCGCGACGACGATCCCGCCCGTGCGTTCGAATACGATCCGACGGCGGCGGACCTCCAGGACGGGCTGCTCCGCGGCACGCCGTTCGGCAACGCGGTCCCCCGACCCACGCTCACCGTCACCCGGGCGCGGTACCGGTTCCGGATCCTCAACGGCTCACAAGCGCGGGTCTACCGCCTGGCGCTGAGTGACGGAAGCCCGCTCACCGTGATCGGCAACGACGGCGGGCTGCTGCCTGCGCCGGTCGGGGTCGCCAGCGCGTGGCTCGGGATCGGGGAGCGCCTCGACCTCCTGCTGGACTTCGCCGACCACGCCCCCGGGGCCAGGGTGATGCTCTCCTCGCTCCCGTTCGACGCCGCCGGGGGCGAGGGCACGACCAGGCAGGGCATCGGGATGGACCTGCTGGAGCTGGTGGTGGCCCCCGGCGAGGCCCGGGGGGATCCCCCCCTGCCTGCCGTCCTCTCCGCCACGCCGGGCCTCGGCGCCCCCGCGGCCGAACGATTCTTCGAGTTCCGCAGCGAGCACGCCGCCGGCCGCCACCTGATCAACGGCCTGTCGTTCGACATGCACCGGGTGGATGAGCGGATTCCCCTCGGGCAGACGGAGCGGTGGACCTTCCGGAACGACAGTGGGCTCCCCCACCCGGTCCACCTGCACGGGACGCAGTTCCAGGTCGAGTCCCGTTCCGGCGGCCGGAACGAGGTCTTCCCCTGGGAAACCGGCTGGAAGGACACCGCCCTCCTGATGCCGCTGGAGACGGTCTCGGTGCTGGTTCGATTCGAGCACTACCGCGGGGTCTTCCCGCTGCATTGCCACAACCTGCAGCACGAGGACCAGGGGATGATGCTGAACGTCGAGGTTACCTGACGGATTCACCGCCGAGGTTTTCTGACTGTTTCACCGCAGAGGCGCAGAGGACGCAGAGTACTGCGCGGCTGCTTTCCCCCACACCGCCCCCCTGATGAAGTGGGGCGGGGAGGGGGAAAAACGTGGTTACTGTTCTCTGCGTCCTCTGCGCCTCTGCGGTGAATTCCGGGGCGGGCCTCAGCCGCCGGCCAGGCCGCCGACGACGAGGAACGGCTCCGCCCCGCTCGCCACCGCCGCCGGGAGCGGGGCGTCGGGCTCCTCCAGCGAGAGATCACGCTCGCAGGCATGGAAGCGAAGGAACGCCCGGCGCCGCTTGGTGGCGTGGTCCCGGATGGTGCCCCGGAGCACGGGGTACGCCGCCTCGAGCGCGTCGAGCAGCGCGCGCTGCGTGGCAGGCGGCGGCACCTCGAGCGCGAGCTCGCCCTCCACCCTCGCGAGCTGGCAGAGGTGCCCCGGCAGGACGACCCGGATCATCGGAGGGTCTGCACCTCGACCGAGAGCACCGGGGGGAGGTCGCGCACGATCGGCGCCCAGGTGTCCCCCGAGTCGGCCGAGCCGTACACCTGCCCGCCGGTGGTCCCGACGTAGACCCCGCAGTCGTCCAGCGTGTCCACCGCCATCGCGTCCCGCAGCACGTTCACGTAGCAGTCCTTCTGGGGCAGGCCCCTGGTGAGCGCCTCCCACTCCTCCCCGCCGGTGCGGCTCCGGTAGACCCGGAGCTTCCCGTCGGGCGGGAAGTGGTGCTCGTCGCTGGTGATCGGCACCACGTAGATGGTCTCCGGCTCGTGGGCGTGCACCTCGATCGGGAACCCGAAGTCGGTGGGCAGGTTGCCGCTCACCTCGCGCCAGTGGTCGCCGCCGTCGTCGCTCCGCATCACGTCCCAGTGCTTCTGCATGAAGAGCGTGTCGGGCCGCGAGGGGTGCATCGCGATCCGGTGCACGCAGTGCCCCACCTCGGCCTCCGGGTCGGGGATGTACTGCGAGCGGAGGCCGCGGTTGATCGGCTTCCAGGTGGCGCCGCCGTCGTCGGTGCGGAAGGCGCCGGCCGCCGAGATGGCGACGAAGATGCGCCGCGGGTCGCGCGGGTCGATCAGGATGGTGTGGAGGCACATCCCGCCGGCCCCGGGCTGCCACTGCGGGCCGGAGCCGTGGCCCCGGAGCCCGGCCAGCTCCTGCCAGCTCTTCCCGCCGTCGGTGGAGCGGAAGAGGGCCGCGTCCTCCACCCCCGCGTAGACGGTGTCGCGGTCGGTGGGTGACGGCTCCAGGTGCCATACCCGCTTGAACTCCCACGGATGCGGCGTGCCGTCGTACCAC
>DATIBS010000156.1:0-17241 GCA_035457305.1 Gemmatimonadales bacterium | reverse complement strand
CGGATGCCCGAGGGGCCGGCGTCGGAGGTGGACGTGGGCGAGCTGCTGGCGGAGCTGGCGCGGACCTCGCTCCCCGCCGGGATGTCGGCCCGGGTGCACGTGGCGCCCGGCACGCCGCGCATCCTCGGGCGGTACGACCCGCTCCGGCGCGCGTTCGCCAACCTGCTCCGCAACGCCGCGGAGGCGATGAACGGCACGGGCGCAGTCGAGGTGGACGTGGCTCCCGCCCCTGAGGGCGGGGTGAACGTGCGGCTCCGCGACCACGGACCTGGCGTGGACCCGGGCCTGCGCGAGCGGATCTTCGATCCCTACGTCACCACCAAGGCGGAGGGCACCGGGCTCGGCCTCGCGCTGGTGCGGCAGACGGTCGACGCGCACGGCGGCCGGATCCGGCTCGAGGACACCACCGGCGGGGGTGCCACCTTCGTGGTGCACCTTCCCCGCGGCCCGGCGGCCTGACCGGTGGCGGCCACGATCCTGGTGGTGGACGACGAGCCGAACATCCGCCGGATGCTCGGGGCGCTCCTCCGCGCCGAGGGCTACGCCGTCCGCGAGGCGCCGAGCGGGGCGGCCGCACTCCTCGAGGTGGAGCGCGCCGAGCCGGACGCGATCTTCCTCGACCTGATGATGCCGCAGGGCCCCGACGGGCTCGCCACGCTGGCCGCGCTGGCCGAGCGCGGGGTCGGCGCGCCGGTGATCATGATGAGCGGTCAGGCGCAGCTCGCCGACGCGGTGCGCGCCACCCGGCTGGGCGCGTTCCAGTTCATCGAGAAGCCGCTCGCCCCCGAGTCGGTGCTCGTCACCCTGCACGCGGCGCTCGAGCTCCACCGCACCCGCGCGGCCAACCGTGCCTTCCGGGAGCGGCTGGCCCCGCCGGCGGAGCTCGTGGGGCAGAGTTCGGCGATGCAGGCGGTGCGCGCGCTCGTGGCGCAGGTGGCGCCCACCGAGGCGCGGGTGCTCATCACCGGGGAGTCGGGCACCGGCAAGGAGCTGGTGGCGGCCGCGATCCATCGCGCCAGCGCCCGGGCCCGCGGGCCTTTCGTGCCGGTGAATTGCGCCGCGATCCCGCGCGACCTGGTCGAGAGCGAGCTCTTCGGGCACGAGCGCGGCGCCTTCACCGGCGCCACCGAGCGCCGCCTGGGCCGGTTCGAGCTGGCGGACGGCGGCACGGCCTTCCTCGACGAGGTGGGCGATCTCGGCCTCGAGGCGCAGGCGAAGGTGTTGCGGGCGCTGGAGAGCGGGGAGGTGCAGCGGGTCGGCGCCGAGACCACCCACCGGGTGGACGTCCGGGTCGTGGCCGCCACCAATCGCGACCTCGAGGCTGCCGCCGGCCGGGGCGAGTTCCGCCAGGACCTCTTCTACCGGCTCAATGTCTTTCCCATCCGGCTGCCGCCGCTCCGCGACCGGATCGAGGACCTGCCGGCGCTCGCCGTTCACCTGGCCGCGCGGCTCCGCCCGCTCCGGCCTCCCCGCCTCACCACCGGGGCGCTCGCGGCGCTGGCGGGCTACCGCTGGCCGGGCAACGTGCGGGAGCTCGCCAACGTGGTGGAGCGGCTCACGATCCTGGGCGGCGAGACGATCGACGAGGACGCGGTGCGCGCGGTCGTGCCCGCGAGCGGGGCCGGCCCCGGGGGCCACGGGGGGGAGCCCGCGGTGGCCTTCTTCCCCGCCCTGGGCGAGCGGGCGCTGCCGGAGGCGCTCGACGCCTACGAGCGGGACCTCATCACCCGCGCCCTGGAACGCGCCGACGGCAATGTGGCCGAGGCGGCGCGCCTGCTCCGCACCGACCGCCCGAACCTCTATCGCCGGATGCGCCGGCTGGGGATCCGCTCGTGACGCTGCGCCGCCTGGCGCTCGCCCTGGTCGTGCTGCTCGCGGCGGCCGGCACGCTCCGCGCCCAGGACAGCCTCATCGTGCTCGACCCCTCGGCGCCCGCGGGGGACAGCGTGCTCGCCACGGGCCTGCCCGCGGCGGTGTTCCAGGAGGCGCTGGCGCGCTACAACGATTCCGCGACGGCCCGCTTCTCGGGGGACCTCCGCCTGCCGCCTGGCGCCCGGCTCTCGTCCGCGCTCGGCGCGTACCACGGGACCTTCCGGATCCGGGGCACGGTGGACGGCCCCATCACCGTCATCAACGGGGACCTGGTCCTCGGCCCCGGTGCGATCATCCGGGGCGACGTGCTCGTGGTCGGGGGGCGCCTGAGCATCTCGCCCGAGGCGACGGTGGAGGGCGAGCGGCGCGAGTTCGCGGCCGAGGCGCCGGTGGTGCGGCGCTCCAACGGCACGCTGGCGGAGCGGGAGCCGCAGCGCTCGCTTGCCGACCTGGCCTCGGCCGAGGCGACGTTCGGGGGCGGGCAGTTCAGCACCACGATCCGGCTCGCGACGGCGGGCACGTACAACCGGCTCGAGGGTCTCCCCGTGATCTTCGGGCCGCGGGCGGACTGGCAGTTCAGTTCCGGCGCCCTCCTCCGGCTCGAAGTCCTCGGCATCCTCCGGACCGCGGGGGGGGAGGCCGACCTGCTGAGCGACCTCGGCGTGACCGGCCGGGCCGAGCTGCGGCTGGGCCGCCCCAACCAGCTCCGCCTCCAGCTCGAGGGCTACAGCCGGGTGGAGCCGATCTCGGAGCTCGGCCTCACCTCGAGCGAGATCGGGTGGTATGCCCTGCTCGCGCAGCGCGACTACCGCGACTACTTCGACGCGAACGGCGGCGCCCTCACCGCCTCCTGGGCCCTCGCGCCGCAGCTCCGCCTGGAGGGCGGGGTGCGGCTCGAGCGGGAACGGACCATCCTCGCCAACGACCCGTTCTCCCTCTTCAGCGACGAAGGATGGCGCCCGAACCCGCTGATCGACGACGGCGAGTACCTCACCTGGCGGGTCGGCGCCGCGGTGGACACCCGGCCCAACCCCTCCCAACCGACCACCGGGGTGTACGCACGCGTGGGGCTCGAGTACACCGGGGGCGATGACGTGGCGCCGCTCGACCTCCCGGAGACGGTGCGCGCGCCCATCCCCACCGACGGCAGCTACGGGTACGCCCGGGCGTCGTTCGACCTCCGCGGGTACAAGCGCCTCGGCGGCCGCCAGACCCTCTCCGGCCGGTTCCTCGGCGAGGGATGGGTGGGGGGGGACCCGCTCCCGATGCAGCGCCGCGTGGCGCTCGGCGGTCCCGGGATTCTCGACGGGTACGAGTTCCGCGCCTTCGACTGCAGCGACGAGAGCGGCTACCACGACCCGGCCAAGCCGGCGCTCTGCGACCGGCTGATGCTGGTGCAGGGGGAGTTCCGCCAGCGCTTCCGACTCGGGCTCACCCGGCGCATCGCCGACACCGAGCGGAGCGACGTGGAGCGGGTCGTCGGCATCGAGGAGGCGGACTTCGTGGTCTTCGCCGACGCGGGCACGGCGTGGCTGGCAGGCGACGGGCCCGGGCGCGTGCCGAGCAACAAGCTGCCGAGCCTCGGGGACTGGCACGCCGACATCGGCGTGGGGCTCACCACCGGCGGCCTCGGGATCTACCTCGCCAAGGCGATCGAGGAAGGCGAGCCGGTCCGGCTCGTCGTGCGGCTCGGGCGACGGTTCTGAGCGGACGTGCGCGTGCCCGTCCGCTTCGTCGCCTTCCTGCTCCTCCTCGGGGTCGCCCCCCCGCTCGCCGCGCAGCCCCGGCTGGTGGCGCGGCTGGCGCCGGACACCGGGGCCACCGGCACCCGCGCGCCGCTGGTCCGGGTGGACGGCCTCCTGGCGGACGAGCGGTGGACCTCGGCCCTCGAGTCGGGGCTCCCGCTCCGGCTTCACTTCCGGCTCCAGCGCTGGCGGGTGCGCGGCTCCTGGTTCGACGACCCGGAGCAGGTGGTGGACTGGGACGTGGTGGTGCGGCGGGACCCGCTGCGCGAGGAGTACGCGGTGGAGACCACGCTGGAGGGACGGCGGTCCGCGCGGCGGTATGCGACGACCGAGGCGCTCTCCGCCGCGCTGGGGTACTCCTACCTCGTGCGGATGGCCCCGCGGGACCGCGGGACCTACTACTACCAGGTGCTCCTCAACATCACCACGCTGTCCGACTCCGACCTGGCCGAGCTCGAGCGGTTCCTGCGGGGCGACCTGGGCAGCGCGGCAGCCGGCGAGGACGGCGTGGGCGATGCGCTCGGCCGCGGCGCCCGGCGGCTGCTGCTCCGGATCGCGGGGCTGCCGAGCCTGCGGCTGGATGCGAGGAGTGGGAGGTTTGAGGTGAGGTAGGTGGGGGAACGGGGAACGGGGAACGGGGAACGGTTTGGTCCCTGAGCGATCGGCCCTTCGAGCGCTGACTCGGAGGGCCGTCTTCGCCGGGTCGTCACCGTTCCCCGTTCCCTGTTCCCCGTTCCCCGCCTACCCCCCCAGCGCCCGCACCGCCGCCGGCCCGTAGAAGAGCCGGATGTACTTCGCCTGCGTATCGGTGAGCCGGCGGACCGCCCACGCCAGGTGGACGAAGTGGGGCTCGACCGGGGGCACCCGCGGGTGCATTCCGCATTCCTGCGGCAGGTGGTTCCCCTTCCGCGTGTTGCAGCTCGAGCAGGCGGTGACCACGTTGGTCCAGAGGTTGCCGCCCCCCCGGCTCACCGGCACGAGGTGGTCGCGCGTCAGGCACTCGCGGTGTCGCAGCTCGAACTGGTGCCGCCCGCAGTACTGGCAGCGGTACTCGTCCCGGGCGAAGAGGAAGGTGTTGGTGACCTGGCGACGGAAGCGGCGGGGAACGTGCACGAACCGGACGAGGCGGATGATCGCCGGTCTGGGCAGGAGCAGCCGCGCACTTCGGACTATCTGGTCCCGCTCCGCCTCGACGATCTCCGCCTTCCCCTCGATGACCAGGCGCAGCGCGCGGCGCACCGGAACGAGGGTGAGCGGTTCGAAGGAGGCGTTGAGCGCGAGGCAGCGCACGGTGAGGATCCCCATCCTGGTCGTGAGATCGATGGATGTACGCTAAGCGGGCGTCGGAACGGCGGCAAGCGGGGGGAGGCGCGCCCTCAGGCCTCCGCGGGGGCCGCCTGGCGGAAGACGGGGCGGCCGCCGACCCAGGTGCCGATCACCCCGGCGGCGCCCGAGGCGAGCACCGCCTCCTCGACGGCGCCGGCACTGGCATCGGCGGGGAGCGCCACGGCGACCACGTCCGCCCACGCGCCGGGGGAAAGCTGGCCCACTTCCGCTGCCAGCCCGATCGCGGCCGCGGCGCCGGTCGTGGCGAGGGCCAGCGCGGAGCGCGCGTCGAGGCCGGCGATCGCCCGGGCTGCTCGCGCTTCCGCCAGCAGGTCGGTCGGACCCACGCTCGCCTCGGAGTCGGTGCCCACCCCCACCCGAAGTCCGGCATCGAGGAGCGCCGCGAGCGGCGCGGCCCCGTGCCCGTGCCGCAGGTTGCTGAGCGGGCAGTGGGCGATGCCGGCGCCGGCGGCGCGGAGCCGTCCGACATCCCCCGCCCCGACGCGCACCGCATGGATGCAGAGCGTCCGGGGTCCGAGCACGCCATGTCGCTCGAGCCACTCGACCGGCGTCACGCCGGCGGCCGGCGGCGTGATGCCCCGCCGCTCCCACGCCGCCGCGAAGCCGCCGGTGCCATCGGCGAGGAGCGCGGATTCCGCCGCCGACTCCGCCACGTGCACCGCGAGCGGGAGGTCCTCCTCGGCGGCGAGTCGCGCGACCGCGGCGTAGAGCGCACCCGACACGCTGTAGGGCGCGTGCGGGGAGAGACCGAGCCGTGCCCGCTCCGTCTGGACCGGACGGAGCATCGCCACGGCCGCGCGAAGGCCGGCCTGGCTCTCGCCGGCCTGCCCGGGGTCGGGGCCGAAGACCTCCTGGTACGCCACGCCACTCCCGCCGAGCTCGGCGAGCGCCCGCAGGACGGCGCCGCTGTCACCGGTGTCCGCGACCGTCGTGACCCCGCTCGCCCAGCCCTGCCGGATCCCCGCGCGTGCCGCCGCCAGGTACTCCTCCGGCCCGCGCTCGGCCTTGAGCCGGCGAATGGTCCCGATCCAGGCGACGAAGTCCGCCTCCTCCGCCCGTCCCCCCAGGCCGGTCAACTCCAGGTGGGTGTGCGCGTTCACCAGGCCGGGAAGGAGGGCCGCACCACGGAGCCGGAGCTCGGGAACGCCGGGCGGCCGGGGCACCGCCGCGTCGGGCCCGGCCGCCGCCACCCGGCCACCGGCCGCAACGAGGACCGCCCCGTCCGGGATGGGCGGGGCGGTCACCGGCACGAGCCAGTCGGCGCGGAGGCGGAGCATCGCCTCAGTTCACCGGGGGGAGGGTCGTGCCACCGGAGCCGAGGAACGGCGAGTGCACCGGGCAGACCTCGAGCGGCGCGGTGTTCGGCAGGAACCACTCCACCTGCCGGACGTCCGCGGGACAGAACGGCCCGGCCCGGTAGCCGGTGCTCGCGTCGATCTCCTCGAAGGCGAGTCCCTCCGGTCGGCTCCACTCCGCGGGGGACGGCCGGCGCTCGTAGATCTCCTTCATCAGCCGCGACCAGGCGGGCGCGGCGAGCCGGCCCCCCTGGGCGTTGTTCATGATCCGCTGGGGCTGGTCGAACCCGACCCAGACGCCGGCCACGAGGTCGGGGGTGAAGCCGATGAACCAGACGTCCTTGTAGTCGTTGGTGGTGCCGGTCTTCCCGCCGGCGGGCACCGAGAAGCCGGCCACCGCCCGCGTCGCGGTGCCGCGACGGACCACGTCGCGGAGCACGTCGCGGATGAGCCACGCGTGGTCGGCGTCCATCACCATCTCGGACCGCGCCTGGGGCTCCCAGAGGATCCGCCCGGTGCGGTCCTCGACCCGGGTCACCGCGGTGGGGATCGCGCGCACGCCGCTCGTGGCGAACGCGGTGTAGGCCGCGATCATCTCCAGCGGGCTGACGTCCACCGCCCCGATGTGGATGGAGGGCACCGGCGGGATGCGGGTGGCGGTGAGCCCGTAGCGGATCGCCTCGGCGATGACCGCCTGCTCGCCCACCTCCATCCCGAGCTTGATGGCGGGGATGTTCTGGGAGCGGTAGAGGGCTTTCCGCATCGACATCGGGCCCTCGAACGTCAGGTCGTAGTTCTTCGGCTCCCAGGGCGGCTCCCCCGGGACGGCCTCGATGCTGATCGGCTCGTCCACCAGGATGTGGCTCAGCGGCACCCCGGCGCGGAGGGCGGCGGAGTAGACCATCGGCTTGAAGGTCGAGCCGGCCTGGCGCCGCGCCTGCACTGCGCGATTGAACTTGCTGTCGTCGAAGTCCCGCCCCCCGACCATCGCGCGGATGGCGCCGGAGCGGGCGTCGAGCACGACGGCCAGGCCCTGCAGGTAGGGACTCCGCCCGCTCTCGTCGGCCCCGGGCGCCTCCTCCGCGAGGCTGTCGAGGTACTGCTGGTAGGTCGGATGGGGGAAGCGGCCGTACTCCTTGCCCCCCTCGATGGCCTGGAGCTGGGCCTCGAGGGCGCGCTCCGCCGCCTGCTGCATGTCGAGGTCGATCGTGGTGTAGATCCGGTATCCGGAGCGGTAGAGGTCGCCGCCGAAGCGGGCCTCGAGCTGCTGCCGCACGTACTCGACGAAGTACTGCGCCACGCCGCTGTAGTCCGACCGCGAGGAAAGCTGCAGCGGCCAGGCCTTCCACCGCTCGGCGTCGTCCCGCCCCAGGTAGCCCGCGTCGGCCAGGAGCGTGATCACCAGGTTCCGGCGGCGGAGGGCGCGCTGGGGGTAGCGCCGGGGGTTGTAGTAGGACGGCGCCTTGGGCAGGGCGGCAAGCACCGCCGCCTCGGCCACGTTGAGGTCGCGCACCGACTTGCCGAAGTACCGCTGGGCGGCGGCCTCCACGCCGAAGGCCCGGTTGCCGAGGTCGATCTGGTTGAGGTAGAGCTCGAGGATCTTGTCCTTCTCGTAGCGCCGCTCGATGGCGCGCGCCACCTTCGCCTCGCGCAGCTTCCGGCCCAGGGTGCGGTCCCGGCGGTTGATGTCCTCGGGCCAGAGGTTGCCGGCCAGCTGCATGGTGATGGTGGAGAAGCCCTCCTCGACCCCCATCGCCAGCACGTTGGCCTTCACCGCCCCCAGCACGCGGATCCAGTCCACCCCGCCGTGCCGGTAGAAGCGCTTGTCCTCGGTGGCGAGGAAGGCGGCGATCACGGCCGGGGACATCTCGGCCAGCGGCACGACGGTGCGGCGCTCGAGCCCGAGCTCGGTGATGAGCCGGCCGTCGGCGGCGTACACCTTGGAGGTCTGGTCGGGGTCGTGCTCGGCGAGGCCCGCCGTCGAGGGACAGCGCGACCCGGCGCAGGCGAAGGCCCAGGCGCCGCCCAGCAGCGCGAGGCCGAAGACCATCACCGCCGCAACGGCGACCAGGGCGAGCTGCCGGGCCGACGCGGCGGTCCACCAGCGCCGCAGCCGGTCGAGAATCGGGTGCATCCCCGAAACTAGCGGCGCCCCCCGGACCGGGGCCACTCCCGCCGGCACCGCGCCGGGAGTACGATTCGCCGCGATGACGACCCTCCTCGAGGCCCTCGGCGAGCGCGACCTGGTGCACGACGCCACCCCCGGGCTGGCGGAGCGCCTCGCGCGCGGCCCCATCACCGGCTACGTCGGGTTCGACCCGACGGCGGACTCGCTGCACGTGGGCAACCTGGTGCCGGTCATGGCACTCGCCTGGCTCCAGCGGACCGGCGGCCGCCCCGTCGCGCTGGTGGGCGGCGCCACCGGTCTCATCGGCGACCCGAGCGGCAAGCGGGCCGAGCGGCCCCTCCTCGCGCCGGAGACGGTGGCCGCGAACGCCGCCGCCCTCCGGGTCCAGCTCGAGCGCTTCCTCGACTTCACCGGCCCCCGCGCGGCCCGGATGGCGAACAACGCCGACTGGCTCGGGGAGCTTCGCCTGCTCGACTTCCTCCGCGACGCCGGGAAGCACTTCTCCATCGGGTACCTCCTCCAGAAGGAGTCCATCCGGAGCCGGCTGGAGACGGGCATCTCCTACACCGAGTTCAGCTACGCGCTGCTCCAGGCCTACGACTTCGCCCACCTCTTCCGGACCGAGGAGTGCGAGCTCCAGCTCGGCGGCAGCGACCAGTGGGGGAACATCACGGCGGGAATCGAGCTGATCGGCAAGCGGGACGGCGCCACGGCGCACGGGCTGGTGCTGCCGCTCCTCACCACCGCGTCGGGCGCCAAGTTCGGGAAGAGCGAGGCCGGCAACGTCTGGCTCGACCCGGCGAAGACGAGCCCCTACCGGTTCTACCAGTTCTGGCTCAACGCCGATGACCGGGACGTGGGCCGCTACCTCCGGATGTTCACCTTCCTGCCGCTCCCCCGGATCCTGGAGGCGATGGACGACACGGTGAGCGACCCCGCGGCGCGGAAGGCTCAGCGGCTGCTGGCGGAGGACGTGACCGGGCGGGTGCACGGAACCGACGTGGTGCGGCGGGTGATCGAGGCGAGCCGGCTGCTCTTCGGCGCGGAGGACCTGGCGGTCGCGCCGCCCGACGTCCTGGAGGTGATCGCGGGCGAGGTGCCGACCGCGCCGCTCGACCCCGCGGCCCTCGGCGCCGGGCTGCCGGTGGCGGACGCGCTCCTCGCCGCCGGCCTCGCGTCCTCCAAGGCGGACGCGCGCCGCGGCCTCGAGCAGCGCGGCTTCGCCCTCAACGGCGCCAAGCTCGACGGGCCCGACCGTCGCCTCACCGCGGCCGACCTGCTGCACGGCCGGTGGGTGGTGCTGCAGAAGGGGCGGAAGAACTACGCCATGCTGGTGATGGGGAGCGGGGAGCGGGGAGCGGGGAGCAGGAAGTAGGCAAACCGGGCCGCGGCCCGGTCCCCGTTCCCTGTTCCCTGTTCCCTGTTCCCCACCTATCTCCTCCGCCGCGTCGCCTTCGGCGGCTTGGCCCCCAGCAGCCCGAACATTCCCCGGATCACTTCCCGCCCCACGGTGCGGCCGAGAGCGCCGGCGAGCGCCCCGACGGTGACCGCGGCGACGGACTTGGTCGCCCGGGCGCGGGGGGACTTCCCGGCCGCCTCTTCCCGCGCGGCCTCGGTCCTCGCCTCGGCCGCACGCTCCATCCGCCGGGCCAGCATCTCGTGGGCGCTCTCGCGGTCCACCGCGGTGCCGTACTCCGCCATCAGGTCCGAGGCCGCGAGCTCCGCCTGGAACTCCTCGGGCGTGAGCGGCGCCATCCGGCTGGCCGGGGCGGCGAGGCGGGTCGCGACGACCGGCGTGGGCACGCCCCTCGGGTCGAGGGCGGTCACCACCGCCTCGCCGATGCCGAGCGACGTAAGGGTCTCGTCCAGGTCGTAGAAGGTGGTCTTCGGGAAGGTGCGCACCGTGGCCCGGATGGCCGCGTCGTCGTCGGGGGTGTGCGCGCGGAGCGCGTGCTGCACCCGGTTGCCCAGCTGGGCCAGCACGGTCGCCGGCACGTCCTTCGGGGTCTGGGTCACGAAGAACACCCCGACACCCTTGGAACGGACCAGCCGCACCACCTGCTCGACCTGCTCCAGGAAGGCCCCGGGCGCGTCGTTGAAGAGCAGGTGGGCCTCGTCGAAGAAGAACACCAGCTTCGGCCGTTCCAGGTCGCCCGCCTCCGGCAGCACCTGGTAGAGCTCGGCCAGCAGCCACATCAGGAAGGTCGAGAACAGCCGGGGCCGGTCCTGGACGTCGGCCAGCTCGAGGCAGGTCACCGTCCCCTTCCCGTCCCGGGTGACGTGCAGCAGGTCGCGCACGTCGAACTCCGGCTCGCCGAAGAACCGCTCCGCCCCCTGCGCCTCCAGCTCCACCATCTTCCGGAGCAGGACCCCGAGGGTCGGCCTCGACGCGCCGCCGATGCCCTCGAGCTCCGCCCTCCCCTCGTCCGAGCCGAGGAACTGGAGCACGGTGCGCAGGTCGGCGAAGTCGAGGAGCGGGAGCCCGTGCGCGTCGCAGTAGCGGAAGACCAGCGTGAGCACGCCCGTCTGGGTGTCGTTGAGGTCGAGGACCTTGGCCAGCATCAGGGGCCCGAAGGAGCTCACCGTGGCCCGGAGCTGGGCGCCGAGCTCGCCGGTGAGGCTGACGAACTCCACCGGTGCGCCCGCCGGCGCCCAGGGGAGGCCGACGCTCGCGGCGCGCTCCTCGATCCTCGGGCCGGCGGTGCCGGGCCGGGCGATGCCGGCGAGGTCGCCCTTCACGTCGGCCGCGAAGACCGGGATGCCCTGGGCCGCGCACTGCTCGGCGAGGAGCTGGAGCGTGCGGGTCTTGCCCGTGCCGGTGGCGCCAGCCACCAGGCCGTGGCGGTTGAGCATGGCGAGCGGGATCCGCACGTGGGGCGGGTGGTGCGTCCGGCCCTCGTGCAGCGCGGCGCCGAGCGTCAGGGCGGGTCCCCCGAAGCCGTACCCCTGGGCGAGGTGCTCCGCGAAGGTCGTCATGGGGTCTCCGGGGGGGACGGGGCCGCCAGGGCTCCGTAGATCGTGACCAGCCGGTCGTTCAGCCGGTCGATGTCGAAGTCGCGCTCCACCGCCGCGCGCGCTGCGGCCGTGACCGGTTCCCAGCGCTCCGGGTGCTCGAGGAGGGCGAGGACGCCGCGCACCAGGCCGGCCACGTCCCGCTCCCCGGCGAGCCAGCCGCTCACGCCGTCGGTGACCAGCTCGGGGATGCCGCTGTGCCGGGTCGTGATCACGGGGAGGCCGAGCGCCATGGCCTCCTTGAGCACGTTGGGGATGCCCTCCTCGTCCCCGTCGGCGGCGGTGACGTGGGGCGCGAGCATGGCATCCATGCCGTCGAGCGCGACGCGCACGTCGTCCGGCAGGCGCGCGCCGTGGAACCGCACGGCGCCGGGCGGGCAGGCGCGGGCCTGCGCCTCGAGCGCCGGCCGGAGCGGCCCGTCGCCGATCACGTGATACTCGACCGGGCGACCCTCGCGCGCAAGCGCGGCCACCACCTCGAGGCCGAAGGCCACGCCCTTCTTCTCCACCAGGCGGCCGACGGTCACGAGCCGGAGCGGGCGCCCGTGCGGAAGGGCGCGCGGGCGGAACGGATGGTCCCGGAGCTGGATGCCGGTATGGTGCACGAGGATCCGCTCCGGCGGGCATCCCACCGATCGCAGGCGGCCGGCCAGCGCCTCGCAGACCGGGAGGAAGCGCTCGCCGGCCCGGAAGAGGGCGGCGTACGCACCCGGCCCCCGCCGCCGCAGGTACTTGCTCAGGTCGTATCCCCGGACGGCGGTGACGATCGGCCCGCGGAGCACGCCGATCCGCCGGAGCTTCTCGGCCCGGATGCCGTCGGGGCCGAAGCAGCCCTGGATCACGTCGAAGCGCGCGCCGGGGAGGTAGCGGAGCGTCTGGGCGAAGAGGTTGAGGGTGCGCGCCGGCCGGCCCAGTCGCGGATCGAGGGCGCGAAGGAGGAGCCGGCGCTCCGGAGCCGGGCGACCCGCGAGCGCGCGCCGCGCCGCCAGGGCCCGCGCGAGCACCCCCTTCGGGAGCCGCTCCGGCCACGAGGTCCGCGCCACCAGGCCGTGGCGGGCCACGTCGGGATGCTCGAGGGCCGACCGGGATCGCTCGTCCGCGAAGATCCGGACGTCGTGCCCCCGGTCGAGCAGGCCCGTGATCTGGTTGAGGAACGGCGTCTCCGCGGCGACGGGGAACCGGACGACGAGGAAGGCGATCCGCATCTCAGCGGGCGCGCTCGAGCACCTCGGCCACCCGCGCGAGCTCGTCCACCGTGTTGTACGCGTGCGGGGAGAGCCGGATCGCGCCCTCCCGCAGGCTCGCCGCGACACCCGCCGCCGCCAGCGCGGCGAAGGCCCGCTCGGGCGCGGGCGGCGCCACGCAGAGGATGCCCGAGCCCCGCGGCCCGAGCGGCGAGGTGACGGGCACGCCACGCCGTGCGGCCCACTCCACCACCGGCCGGCCGACCTCGCGCAGGTGCGCCGCCACCGCCGCGGCCCCCAGTCCGGCGAGGAGCTCCACCGCGGCGGTCATGCCGACGAAGTCGTGGAACGGGAGGGTCACCATCTCGTAGCGCCGGGCATCCCGGTGGAAGCGGGGGTCGTAGGCGCAGAGCCGGGTGAAGTCGTCGGTGCCCTCGAACGCCATCCACCCGGCCCAGGGGGGCTCGAGCCGGGGCACGAGGTCCGGGCACACCCAGAGGAAGCCGGTGCCCCACGGCGAGAGCAGCCACTTCTGGGCGCCGCAGGCGAGGATGTCCACCGGCGTCGCGCGCACGTCGAGCGGCACCTGTCCGCACGCCTGGATCGCGTCCACCACCAGCCAGATGCCACGGCGGCGGGTCTCGGCCGAGAGCCGCGCGAGGTCCACGGTGTAGCCGTTGGCGAATTGGGTGAGGGAGACGGCCACGCAGCGCACCGCCGGGTCCTCGAGCCGGGCGAGGAGCGCCGCCTCGTCGGGCCAGCCCTCCGGTGTCACCGGCAGGAGCTCGAAGCGCACATCCCCGTGCCGGGCGCGATGGCGGAACGGGTAGACCAGCGCGGGGAATTCGCGGTCGCTCGCCAGGATCACGCTCCCCCGCTCGAGGGGGAGGGCAAGCGCCGCGAGGTTGAGGCCGTAGCTCGTGTTCGGCGCCAGCGCGATCTCCGAGGGGTCGGCGTTGATCAGCCGGGCCGCGGCGGCCCGCGCCGCCGCGAGGACCGGGAAGAGGTCGTCGGCGGTGAGCCGGTGCGGCTCGTCGCGCCGACGCTGGTAGTCGGCGAGCCGTCGTCGTGCGGAGGCGGGGATCGGGCCGGTGCTGGCGTGGTTCAGGTAGGTCGTCTCCGCCGCCCAGGGGAATTCCTCCCGGCGGAGCGCCTCCACGTCGTAGCCGGGCACCGTGGGAGCGGCGGGGATGGAGGAAGGAGCGTTCACGCTCGGAGCCTGGCCTTGCGGCGGGACGGGGGATCGCCCCTTACGTTAGGGGAACCGCGTCCGGCAGGGCAACCCGTGTCCGACTCCAGAGCCTTCTCCCTCGTCCTCGGCGGCGGCGGCCTCAAGGGCCTCGCGCACATCGGCGTGCTGCGCGCGCTCGAGGAGCGGGGGCTGGCGCCGGGCGCCATCGTCGGGACCAGCATCGGCTCGCTGGTGGCGGCCGGCTACGCCGCGGGCGAGCCGGTGGACGCGCTCTGGGAGCGGGCGCTCGTGGTGGAGCGGAAGCACGTCTTCCAGATCGCCCATACGGACATGGCCTTCCGCCGGATGCTCTCGCCGGCGGTCTACCGGAAGGAGCCGCTCGACACGCTGATCCGCAGTCTCGTCGGGGCGCGGACCTTTCGCGAGCTCGGCCGCCGGCTGGTGGTGAACACCGCGGATCTCAACTCCGGCATGCAGGTGCTCTGGGGCCTCGCGGGCCTGGACGACGTGCCCGTGGCGGAGGCGGTCTTCGCCTCCTGCGCCCTGCCCGGCATCTTCCCGCCGCGCGAGATCCGGGGCCGCTTCTACATGGACGGGGCGGTCATCGAGAGCCTCCCGATCCGGGCCGCCGGCGTCCTGGTGCAGGGGCCGGTGATCGCCGTGGACCTGGGCGGGGGTGGCGCGCTCCGGGAGGGCGTCGAGCGCCAGGGCTTCGCCGCCACGTATGCGCGCGGCTTCGAGATCGTCATGGGCACCCGGCTCGAGCTCCAGGCCCTGACCTACCGGCGGCCGCCGGTGCTGCTGGTGGCGCCGCGCCTCGCGCACCTCTCGATGTTCGGCTTCAGCGACACCGAGGCGATGCTGCAGGAGGGCTACCGCGCCACGCTCGAGGCGCTGGACCACCTCGGGGAGGTGTTCGAGCGCGGCGCCATCGGCCTCTACCCGCGCCGGCGGGTGGTGCTGAGCGTCGACCGCGATCACTGCATCGGCTGCCGCGCCTGCGTGGCGCGCGCGCCCGACATCTTCCGGATGGACGACGAGGGAAAGGCGGTGGTGGTCGCACCGGAGCAGGTCTGGTCGCCGTTCGACGGGAGCTACGTGCGGAACTGTCCCACGTGGGCCATCAAGGCGCGGCCCGCGGCGTCGGGCTAGCGGGCGCTCATCCCGCCGCGTGGGCCTCGCCCAGCGCCCGGAGCGTCCGCGCCACCCGATCCCAGTTGTACACCGTCTCCGCCGCGCGGCGGCCGGTCTCGCCCAGGCGGCGCGCGAGCGCGGGGTCATCGAGGGTGCGCCGGATCGCGGCGGCGGCCTGGCCGGGATCCCGCGGGTCCACGAGCAGGCCCGTCTCCCCGTCGCGCACCGCGTCGGGCACGCCGCCCGCCCGCCCCGCCACGACCGGAAGGCCGGAAGCGGCCGCCTCGACGAAGCTGATGCCGAATCCCTCCACTTCCCGTCCCTCCTCGCGCGAGAGCCCCACGTACAGGTCCGCCGCGGAGTAGAGCGCGGGGAGGAGCTCCTCGGGCACGGCACCGAGGAACCGCACCCGCTCGGCCACGCCCAGCTCGGTGGCCCGCGCCTCGAGCCGCTCCCGGTCCGGCCCCTCCCCCGCCACCGCGTAGCGGAGCCCGGGATGCGACGGCGCCAGCCGCGCGAGCGCCTCGAGCGCCATGTCCACGCCCTTGTGGGGGACCAGCCGCGCCACGGTCAGCAGCCAGGGTCCGCCGTCGAGCGCGTACCTCGCGCGCACCGTCGAGGCGTCGAGGCCGGGACGGAAGCGGCCGGGGTCGGTGCCGAGGGGCACGACCTCGACCAGCGGGCCCCCGTCGGGAAGGTCGAGCGCGGCCGCCAGCTCGCGCACCCGGTCGGCGGTCCAGCGGCTGTTCGCGACGACGACGTCGGCATCGCCCAGGAGCGCCCGCGCGACGCGCCGCTTGCGCGGACTCTTCGCGACCTGCTCCAGCACGGTGAGGAGGTCGCCGCCGTGGACCATCACGCCATAGGGGACGCCGCGCCGCGCGCGGAGCCAGCGGGCCGGGTAGGCGGCGGGGCGGAGGTTCCCGCACCAGGTGAAGCGGACGCCGTCGCGGTCGGCGAGCTCCACCACCCGGCGGCTCCAGCGCCAGAGCCCGGGCAGGGTGCGGAGCCGCCCGCTCGGCACCGCCACCCGGTCCACCGGCACCGGCAGTGTCGCGTCGGCCTCCGGCCCGCCCGGCACCTCGCCGGTCGACACCACGAGGGCGCCGTCGGGGTAGCGCCGCGCCAGCTCGTCCATCCACCGGCTGATGCCGCCGCCGATCGGCGGGAAGTCATAGCTGAGCAGGAGGTGAGGCGCAGGCATCGCGGGTGTAAACTACTTCGATCCATGCCCATGCCGCCGCCTGCGCCGACCGTGCCCGTCCGTCCCCGCCGGATCCTCGTCCTCGGCGCGGGTGGGCGGCACAAGACCGAGGACGCCATCGCCCGGGGCGCGCGACGCCTCGGGCACGCGGCGCGCGTCGTGGACGTGGCCGGCCTGGCGCGGCGGTTCGGCGCGTTCGGCCTGGCGCTGGCGGAGCGCCGCGCGCGCGCATTCGAGCCCGACCTCGTCCTCTGCACCCGGCATGCCCACCAGCTCGGGACGGAGCGACTCCGCGCGCTCTTCGCCGGCCGCGACGCCGCGGTCTGGTACTTCGACGCGGCCCCGCGCGCGGAAGTGACGGCACTCGCCCGGCTGGCCGGCACCCTGTACGTCACCTACCTGGCCCAGGTGCCGACGTACCGGCGCGAGGTGCCGGTCGTCCGCTTCCTGCCGCAGGCACTCGACCCCGACGAGGACCGCCCCGCCAGCCGGGTCCCCACCGCGTACCGCTGCGATGCGTCGTTCGTGGGCTCGGGCCCCTTCCCGCACCGCTGGCCCCTGCTCCGCGCCATCGCCGCCGTCTGCCGGCTGCAGATCCGCGGGCCGGGATGGCGCGGGGCCCCGCGCGACCTCCCGGTGGCGGGCGGCGAGGTGCGGGGCCGGGCCTTCGCGAAGGTGGTGGCCGGCGCGGCGGTGAACCTCGGGGCGAGCGCGGTGCCGGCCCAGGACCTCGACCGGGCCTCGGCGTCGAACCGGATGTGGAAGATCCTCGGGTGCGGCGGGTTCTACCTCGGCCCCCGCGTGCCGGACATCGAGGCGTTCGCGCGGGACGGCGGGCACTGCCGCTGGTACGGGAGCGTGGAGGAGGCGGTGGCGGTCACCCGCTGGGCCCTCGACCACCCGGAGGAACGCGCGACGATCGCCGCGGCCGGACGGGCGCACGCGCTGGCGCACCACACGTATGCCGACCGGGTGGCGCTGCTGGTCGAGGGGAGGGGGTACGACATCGGGGAGCGGGGAGCGGGGAGCGGGGAGCGGTAGCGGCGCGGGAGTGCCCCGGACTGCGGACAGCGGCGCCGTCGCCACTGTCACGGTAGTTCATCTTCCCGGAATGCGCAGTCACCGGAC
>DATIBS010000155.1:0-18991 GCA_035457305.1 Gemmatimonadales bacterium | reverse complement strand
TGATGCGGCGGTAGAGGTACTTGTGCTCGAAGAAGAGCACGCAGTCGTCGTCCCGGATCGCGGCCTTGAGGAGGCCCTTCGCGTCCGACGCGGTGGAGGGATAGACGATCTTGAGCCCGGGGGTGTGGAGGAACGCCGCCTCCGGGTTCTGGGAGTGGAAGGGCCCGCCGCGCACGTAGCCGCCGCTCGGCCCCCGGACCACCATGGGGCACGGCAGGAAGGCCCGGTAGCGGGCCGTGGCCACGTAGTTCGTCAGCATGTCGAAGGCGGTGGAGATGAAGTCGATGAACTGCATCTCGCACACCGGACGCATCCCCAGGTGGGAGGCCCCCGCGGCCGCACCGACGATCGCAGCCTCGCTGATCGGCGTGTCGATCACCCGGTTGGCGCCGAAGCGGTCGAGGAGTCCGTCGGTCACCTTGAAGGCGCCGCCGTACTTCCCGATGTCCTCGCCGAGGCAGAAGACGTCCGGGTCCCGCTCCATCTCCTCGACCAGCGCCTCGCGGATCGCCTCGAGGTAGGTCACCTCAGTCATCGTAGGTCCCCCAGCCTTCCGGGCGCTCGTGGCGGTCCACCGCGCGCTCCACGCCACGGCGGTACCACTGGAGCGGCATGGCGGGCGGGTCGGCATAGACGCCGCTGAGCGCATCCGCCCCGTCGGGCGCGGGCGACCGCTCCGCCTCCTCCGTGGCCGCGTCCACCTCGGCCCGCACCCGCTGGTCGAGGGCCGCGAGCTCCGCGGCGGCGAACCGGTAGGTCCCGGTCAGCTCGCCGACGTAGCGGTCCACCGGGTCGTTGTTCGCGGCCCACCAATCGGTCTCCCCCGCCGGTACGTAGCTCTGGTTGTCGTGCTCCGCGTGGCCCGTCCGCCGGTACGTCATGAGCTCGATGAGCGTCACGCCCTCGCCCCGGCGGGCGCGGTCCACCGCCGCCCGCGTCACCCGGTAGGTCTCGAGGACGTCGTTGCCGTCGGCCCGGACCCCGGGAATGCCGTAGCCCGCGGCCTTGTCCGCCAGTCGCTCCGCCGCGCACTGGGCCGAGGTCGGGGTCGAGTAGGCGTAACCGTTGTTCTCGATGATGACCACCAGCGGGCAGCGCTGCACCGCGGCGAGGTTGATCCCCTCGTGGAACGCGCCGGTGCTGGTCGCGCCGTCGCCGACGTACACGAGGCCGACCCGGTCCTGGCCGCGGAGCTTGAAGCTCAGGGTCACGCCGGCCATCACCGGCACCATGTCGCCGAGATGCGAGATCTGCCCGATGAACCCGCGCTCCGGGCCGCCGAAGTGGATGTTGAGCTCGCGCCCGCGGGTGGGGCTGTCGGCCTTCGCCATGTACTGCCGGAGCACCTCGAGCGGGGTGGCGCCCCGCACCAGCATGGAACCGAGGTTCCGGATGAGCGGCGAGAGTACGTCCCCCCTGGCGCGGTCGAGCGCATAGGCGCTCCCCACCGCGTCCGCCTCCTGGCCCAGCGAGCGGAAAAGGCCGCCCACCACCTTGGTCTGGCGGTAGAGGGCCACGAGCCGTTCCTCCAGGGTGCGCGTCAGGCGCATCCAGTAGTAGAGCTCGAGCAGCTGGTCGCGGCGGAGTCCGGCCGGTGGCGCGGGGGGGGACTGTTCGGGAGCGGCGGACGGCGAGGTCACGAAGGGGCTCTCGGGGGTGCGGAACGGCGGGGAAACCTCGGGAGAAGCGGGAGGAGAGTCAAGCCGGGGGAAGGGGGGGCCCGCGCCCCGTTCCTCGTTCCCCGCCTACGGCCGCACCAGGTGGATCAGCCAGTAGCTCGTCGCCGCGATCAGGGCGGCCGCGGGGATGGTGAGGATCCAGGCCCAGACGATCCGCCGCGCGACGCCCCAGCGCACCGCGGAGATCCGGCGGCTCGCGCCGACGCCGGCGATGGCCCCGGTGATGGCGTGGGTGGTGCTCACCGGCACGCCGAAGTGGGTCGCGAACAGGATGGTGAGGCCGCCCCCGGTCTCGGCGCAGAAACCGCCGAAGGGGGTGAGCTTGGTGATGCGGGTGCCCATCGTCTTCACGATGCGCCAGCCGCCCATGGCGGTGCCGATGGCGATGGCGGTATGGGCGGCGAGCACGACCCAGAGCGGGACGTGGTCGGCGGTCTCCAGGTGGAGGTGGCGGAGCCAGCCCTCCTGGCCCGCGAAGTGGCCCTGCGCCGCCACCAGCAGCCCGACGATGATGCCCATCGTCTTCTGGGCATCGTTGCCGCCGTGGCTGATCGAGTAGAGCGCGGCCGACACCAGCTGGAGCCTCCGGAACGCCCGGTCGAGCGGCCGCGCCGGCCGCTTGTGGAGCAGCCAGGAGAGGCCGACCGTGAGGCCCATGCCCAGGGCGAGCCCGAGGGTCGGGGAGACGACGATCCCCCCGATCGGCTTGACCCAACCCGAGGGAATGAGGCTCGCGACCCCCGCGTGCGCGATGGCGGCGCCGGCGTACCCGCCGAGGAGGGCGTGGGACGACGAGCTGGGGAGCCCGAAGTACCAGGTGATCAGGTTCCAGGCGATGGCGCCGAGGAGCCCGGCCAGGATCACCTCGGGGGTGACCACCTCGGGCCGGATCAGTCCCTTGCTGATCGTCTTGGCGACCGCCGTGCCGACGACGAACGCCGCGATGAAGTTGAAGAAGGCGGCCCAGAGGACGGCCACCCCCGGCGGCAGCACCCGGGTGGAGACCACCGTGGCGATCGAGTTCGCGCTGTCGTGGAAGCCGTTGATGAAGTCGAAGATCAGCGCGACGACGATGATCCCGAGGATGAACGCGATGGCGGGATCCATCGGTCAGCCGTGCTTGATGGACACCGACTCCAGCACGTTCGCGACGTCCTCCGCGCTGTCGAGCGTGCGCTCGAGGGTGTCGTACAGCTCCTTCCACTTGATGACGTTCACCGGGTCCTGCACGTCGTCGAAGAGCCGGCCCAGCCACTCGTGGTAGAGGGCGTCCCCCTCCTCCTCGAGCCGCTTCACCTCGCGGCAGGAGTCGAAGACGGTCATCACCCGGCCCCGGTCCATCACCTGCACCGCCTTCAGCAGCTCCGCCGCCGCGCGCTGGATCACCTCGGCGAGCAGGATCGCGCCCCGGGGCGCGGCGCCGATCCGGAAGATCTGCGAGCGCCGGGCGATCCCGTCGATCAGGTCGATGACATCGTCCAGGCGGGAGGCGAGGAGGTGGATGTCCTCGCGGTCGAGCGGGGTGATGAACGAGCGGTCGAGCCGGGCAACGACGGCGTGGGTCAGCTCGTCGGCGTCGTGCTCGTAACGCTTGATCTCCTCCACCAGCGCCACCCGGCGGGCGGCGTCATTGGTGGCGAAGAGCTCGCCCAGCAGCCGGGCGGCCTCGACGTTCAGCGAGGCGACCTTGGCGAAGAGGTCGAAGAAGCGCTCGTCGCGCGGGAGGAGCCGGAGGGCCATGGCGGGGTACCGTCTCGGGTCAAGGCGGCGGGGAAGATGCCGCCCCGGAGGCCGGGGCGGCAAGGGTCCGCGCCCGGCTCAGTCGGCGGCCTCGATCCGCATCCCGTAGAAGGACCGGTGCACGAAGGCGAGCGCGATGGCGAGGCACCCGGCGGCCAGCCACCGCCCGAGGGCGGCGCCGTGTTCCGCGGCGAGGAAGACCCCGAGCTCGACCGCCAGGAGGCCGAAGAGGGTGGTGAACTTGATCACCGGGTTGAGCGCCACCGAGGAGGTGTCCTTGAACGGGTCGCCCACGGTGTCGCCCACCACCGAGGCCGCGTGCAGGTCGGTGCCCTTCGCCCGGAGCTCGGTCTCCACCACCTTCTTGGCGTTGTCCCAGGCGCCGCCGGCGTTCGCCATGAAGATCGCCTGGTAGAGACCCACCAGGGCGATCGCGATCAGGTAGCCGATGAAGTAGAACGGCTCCACGAAGGCGAACGCGAGCGTGAAGAAGAAGACCGCCAGGAAGATGTTGAGCATGCCCTTCTGGGCGTACTGGGTGCAGATCTCCACCACCCGCCGGCTGTCCTCGACCGAGGCCCGGGTGACCCCCTCCAGCTTGATGTGCGACTTGATGAAGCGCACCGCGCGGTAGGCGCCGGTGGTGACCGCCTGGATGCTCGCGCCGGTGAACCAGTAGATCACGGCCCCGCCTGCCACCAGCCCGAGCAGGAAGGGAGGGTGGAGGATCGAGAGCTTGTCGATCTGCGCGGTGAGGCCGTGGGTGAGCGCCACGATGATCGAGAAGATCATCGTCGTGGCCCCGACCACCGCGGTGCCGATCAGCACCGGCTTGGCCGTGGCCTTGAAGGTGTTCCCCGCCCCGTCGTTCTCCTCCAGCAGGTCCTTGGCGAGGGCGAAGTCGGGGCGGAAGCCGAAGTCACGCTGGATCTCCTCGGCCGCGCCCGGCTGCTGCTCGAGGGTGGAGAGCTCGAACACCGACTGGGCGTTGTCGGTGACCGGGCCGTAGGAATCCACCGCGATCGTCACCGGGCCCATCCCGAGGAATCCGAAGGCGACCAGGCCGAAGGCGAAGATCGCCGGGGCCACCATCAGCCCCTCCTGGGCGAGGCCCAGCGTGGCGATGCCGGCCGCGGCCGCCATGAGGGCGAGGATCGCGCCGCCCAGCCAGAAGGCCGAGAAGTTCCCCGCCACCAGCCCCGAGAGGATGTTGAGCGAAGCCCCGCCCTCCTGGGAGCTCGTGACGATCTCCCGCACGTGCCGGGACGACGTCGACGTGAAGACCTTCACCAGCTCGGGGATGATCGCCCCGGCCAGCGTGCCGCAGGTGATGATCGAGGCGAGCTGCCACCAGAGGTCGGTCCGCCCCGCCACCTCGCGGACGGACCACCAGGAGACCAGGTAGGTGAGTGCCACCGACACCAGGGAGGTGAGCCACACCAGCTGGGTGAGCGGCTGCTCGAAGTCGAACCGGGCGGCGGCCCCGTGCCGGGCGCGGGCCACGGCGCTGCTGACGAGGTAGGACCCGCCGGAGGCGATCACCATCATCACCCGCATCAGGAAGATCCAGACCAGGAGCTGGACCTGGACGACGGCGTCGGGCACCGCCAGCACGATGAAGGTGATGAGCGCGACCCCGGTGACGCCGTACGTCTCGAACCCGTCCGCGGTCGGGCCCACTGAATCCCCGGCGTTGTCCCCGACGCAGTCGGCGATGACGCCGGGGTTCCGCGCGTCGTCCTCCTTGATGCGGAGCACGACCTTCATCAGGTCCGCGCCGATGTCGGCGATCTTGGTGAAGATCCCGCCGGCGATCCGGAGCGCCGCCGCGCCGAGCGACTCGCCGATCGCGAAGCCGAGGAAGCAGGCGCCGGCCACGTCCGCCGGGATGAACAGCAGGATCGCCAGCATGAACAGGAGCTCCACCGCGATCAGCATCATCCCCACGCTCATCCCCGCGCGGAGCGGGATCTCGTGGACCGGCCAGGAGCGCCCCCGAAGGGCGGCGAAGGCGGTGCGAGAGTTGGCGAGGGTGTTGATCCGGATGCCGAACCACGCGACCCCGTAGCTCCCCGCCATGCCGATCAGCGAGAAGAGGAGGATGATCGCGATCTTGGGGAGCGGCAGGTCGGTGAGCAGGAAGTACGCCGCCACGACCACGCTGATGAAGCACCAGAGCAGCAGCAGGAACCGGCCCTGCTGCAGCAGGTATGCCTTGCAGGTCTCGTAGATGAGGTCCGAGACCTCGGCCATCGCCCGGTGCACCGGGAGCCGCTTCACCGCGGCATAGCTCGCCAGCCCGAAGAGCAGGCCGAGGGCGCAGACCACGAGCCCCCCGAGGAGGAGCTGGTGCCCGGTGAGCCCGGCGAACAGCACGTCGGGGCGGGTGAGGTCGGGGAGGAGGAGGTTCACCTCCCCGCCGGGACGATGGGCGGGGGCGGCGGCCTGCAGGGCGAACGCGGTCACGGGATGCTCCGGAGGGAATGGCGGGGCCCGGGGGGCCCCCCGCCTGCGGCGGGGGGCCCCCCGGGCCGGAAGGCGGGCCGGGGCCCGCGGTCAGTACGCGCCGCGGACCTCGTACCCGGGCTCGGCGCTGGCATGCAGGGTGGCAAGGAACCGCTTGGCGGACTTGTCCAGCTCGCTCTCGGCGACCTGGTCGGTGGCCACCGTGACCTGGGTGAAGTGCCCGCCCTCGGCCCGGACGTCCACCGTCACGGCGCCGAGGCTCCCGCTGAAGCGGCGCTGGTGCGGGGCCTCGCCCGCGGGCGCCAGCCGCGCGCCGAACCAGCGCGCGGCTTCCGCCAGCGCCGCGGCGGGCGGCAGGGGGGTGCGGTACAGGTACTTCATCGGCTCACGCCTCCTGGTAGTACTCGATCCCCAGGTGCGTGATCTGTTCCTCCCCGACCAGGAAGCGGAGCGTGTTCTTGAGCTTCGTGAGCTGGATGAACAGGTCGTGCTCCGGGTAGAGTCCCGCCGCCACCTGCGGGCTCTTGAAGTAGAACGAGAGCCACTCCTGGATGCCCGAGAGCCCGGCCCGCTGGGCCAGGTCGAAGAAGAGCGCCAGGTCCAGCACCAGCGGGGCGGCGAGGATCGAGTCGCGGCAGAGGAAGTCCACCTTGATCTGCATCGGGTACCCGAGCCACCCGACGATGTCGATGTTGTCCCAGCCTTCCTTGTTGTCGCCGCGCGGCGGATAGTAGTTGATCCGCACCTTGTGGAAGATGTTGCCGTAGAGCTGCGGGTAGAGCTTCGGCTGCAGGATGTACTCCAGCACGCCGAGCTTCGACTCCTCCTTGGTCTTGAAGCTCTCCGGGTCGTCCAGCACCTCGCCGTCGCGGTTGCCCAGGATGTTGGTCGAGTACCAGCCGGCCACGCCGAGCATCCGCGCCTTGAACATCGGGGCCAGGACGGTCTTGATCATCGTCTGGCCCGTCTTGAAGTCCTTGCCCCCGATCGCGACGCCCTTCTCCTTCGCCAGGCCCTCCAGCGCCGGGAAGTCGCAGCTCAGGTTCGGCGCCCCGTTGGCGAACGGGATCCCCTCCTGGATCGCGGCCCACGCGTACAGCATCGACGGCGCGATCGCCGGGTCGTTCGCCTCCATCGCCCGCTCGAACGCCGCCAGCGACTGGTGCGCCGGTCCCGGCGCGATGAACACCTCGGTCGAGGCGCACCACACCATCACCAGCCGGTTGCACTTGTGCTTCGCCTTGAAGGCCCGGATGTCCTGCCGGAGCTGCTCGGCGAGCTCCCGCTTGGTCTTCCCCGACTTGACGTTCGTGCCCTGCAGCCGCTTCACGTAGTGCTGGTCGAAGACCGCCGGCATCGGGCTGATGCCCTTGAGGAACGCCGCGATCGGCTCGACGTGCTCATGCCGGTCCAGCACACCGCACTTGAGCGCCGACTCGTAGGCGTTGTCCGGGATCGGGTCCCACGCCCCGAACACCAGGCTGTCGAGGGGCGCCAGCGGCACGAAGTCCTTGATGAGGGGCGTCCGCCCCTCGGTCCGCCTGCCGAGCCGGATGGTGCCCATCTGCGTCAGCGACCCGATCGGGGCGGCGCGCCCGCGGCGCGCGTTCTCCACGCCGGCAATGAAGGTGGAAGCCACGGCGCCGAGGCCGACGCAGAGCACGCCCAGCGTGCCGGTGGCCGGCGCGATCGGGCGGGGAGCGGATGTCGCCACTGTTCAGGATCCTTTCGGGACGGAATCGACCGCGCGGGCCGGGACGGTCCGCCCGGGCGCTCGCGCGCCCTCGGTCTGACGATAGACGTGGTGGAAGCGCTGGACGACGGTGACCACGGACAGCACGGCGAGGATCGTCACGATGCCCTCGAGCACCAGCGCCCGGGGACCGGCCCCGACCAGCAGGCTCGGGAGGCCGATGCCGATGATCCGCTCCGCGCGCTGGGCCATGCCCACCCGGCAGTCCAGGCCCAGGCCCTCCGCCCGCGCCCGGGCGTACGAGACGATCAGCGAGGCGAGGACCGCGACCATGCAGACGATCGCCGCCGGCACCGGGGCATATACCCCGGGCTCGGTGAGGAGGAAGGCCGCGATGCCGATGAAGGTGGCGCCGTCGCCCACCCGGTCCAGCGTCGAGTCGTAGAATGCGCCGAACTGGGAGACCATCCCCCCGTGGCGCGCCACCTGCCCGTCGAGCGTGTCCACCAGCCCGGACAGGAGGAGGAGGAACCCGCCGAGCCGGATGCTCCCGGCTCCATAGGCCATCGCGGAGGCCAGCACCACGACCGCCCCGATGGTGGTCAGGGTGTTCGGCCGGATGCCGGATCGCAGCAGCCAGCCGACCAGCGGCTGCTGGGCGGCGTAGTAGGCACGCTCGACTCCGGGCGGCACGAGCTTCACGTGCGGTCCGACTCCTGGCCGAATGCAGGGAAGTGGCGGCGGATGGCCGGCGCCGGGGCCAAGGATAACCGCCCGCCGGAGGCTGGGGAAGGCGCGGCTGCCCGGACGGAAGTCCTAGTAGGGCAGTCGGATGGGCGAGATCCGGCGCTCCCACGCCCCACGCGGACCGGCCCACCCGGCCACGATCTCGGCCGCCGACCGACCGGCCGCGACGTCGAGCCGGAGCCGGTCGGTGCCGGCCAGCCGGTCGAAATGCGCCGGCCGCCATCCGATCCGGTCGGGGTGCCTGGCCGCCACCGCCGCCAGGAGGTGCACCGCCGTGGCGGTCGGATCGTAGGCCGCCCGGTCGGTGACGCGGAGGCGGATCCCGGCGACCAGGGTGTCGGCGAACTTGCCGTCGCCCGGCGCCCGCGGGGTGAAGGGCCGGCCTTCGAGCCGCACGCCGGGAAGCCGCGCGGTACGCACCGCGGCGAGCACGGCGGTGGTGTCGAGCCAGGGCGCGCCGACCTGCTCGAACGGCGCGTCCGACCCCCGCCCCACCGAGAGCGCCGTCCCCTCGAACAGGCAGGTGCCGGGATAATGGAACAGGCTCTCGAGCGACCGGAGGTTCGGGCTCGGGGGAACGAAGGGAAGGCCCGTGGCGTCGAGCGCCTCCCCGCGGCGCCAGCCCGACACCGGCACCACCACGAGCCGGACCGGGATGGCGAGCTCCTCCCGGCCAAGCCGGGCGAGTTCCCCGAGCGTGAGGCCGTGGCGCATCGGGACGGCGAGCATGCCGACGAACGACCGGTATGCCGGCTCGAGCACGTTTCCCTGCACCGCGCCGCCGACCGGGTTGGGGCGGTCGAGCACCAGCACCGGGAGTCCGGCGCGCGCGGCGGCGCGCATCACCGCGAGCGTGGTCGAGTAGTAGGTGTAGTAGCGTGTTCCGACGTCCGGGAGGTCCACCAGCAGCAGGTCGAGCCCGGCGAGCGCCGCCGAGTCCGGTTCCGTGGCGGCACCGTAGAGGCTGTAGATTGGGAGGCCGGTGGACGAGTCGGTGGCGTGCGCCACGTGCTCGCCCGGGGCCGCGGCGCCCCGGAAGCCGTGCTCGGGACTGAACAGGCTCCGGAGGTCCACGCCGGCCTCGCGGAGCCGCTCCACCGCGTGGCGACCGCGGGCGTCGACCGCGGCCTGGTTCGCCACCAGCCCCACCCGACGCCCGCGCACCAGGTGGGCGCTGTCCGCCAGCAGCACCTCGAGGCCCGGGCGGACGGCGGGCGGGGCCATCGCCGCCGCGCCGGCCCCGCGCACCCCCGGCTGGCCTGCCCCGCTACAGGCGGCCAGGCCGGCCACCACCACCATCAGCCCGAGTGCGCCGTGACGCATTGCCGACTCGCCTCCCGCCTGGGTCTCCCGCTGGCCCTCGTCGCCCTGCCTGCGTGCCGCCCCGCGGCCCCGCCGCCCGCGCCGGCCCCGGTTCCGGCGCCCCGCCTGGTGGCCGGCGTACCCGTGCCGGCCGCGGACGCCACCGCCGAGCAGGTCTTCGCCACCCTCCCGCTCCACGCCAAGGCCGCCCAGCTCGTGATGCCGTGGATCGCGGGCGGGTATGCCGCCTGGGACGATCCGGCCCTGGTCCGCGCCGCGCGCTGGGTGGACTCGCTCGGGGTGGGCGGGATCATCGTCTCGATCGGCTCGCCGTTCGAGGTGGCCGCGCGAGTCAACCACCTGCAGGGGCTGGCCGCGGTGCCGCTCCTCGTGGCATCCGACCTCGAGGCGGGCACCGCCATCCGGCTGACCGGGGGCACGCCGTTCCCGACGAATATGGGCGTGGGCGCAACCGGCCGGGAGCAGGACGCCTGGGAGATGGGCCGGATCACGGCGATCGAGGGGCGCGCCGTGGGCGTGCACCTGACCTTCTCGCCGGTGGCGGACGTGAACAACAACCCGGCGAACCCGATCATCAACACCCGGTCCTTCGGCGAGGACCCGGCGGCGGTGGGCCGACTGGTCGCGGGCGCGATCCGCGGCGCCCAGGAGCACGGGATGCTCGCCACGGCGAAGCACTTTCCCGGCCACGGCGACACCGGCACCGACAGCCACATCGCGCTGCCGCTCATCGCCGCCGACTGGGCGCGCCTCGATTCGCTCGAGCTGGTGCCGTTCCGCGCCGCGATCGCCGCCGGCGTCGCGGCGGTGATGTCGGCGCACGTCGCGATGCCCGCGCTCACCGGCGGCGATGCGCGCGCCGCCACGGTGAGCCCCGGCGTTCTCGGCGGCATCCTCCGCGACTCGCTCGGGTTCGAGGGCCTCGCGGTGACCGATGCGCTCGACATGGGCGCGCTGGTCTCGGCGTACGGCCCGGGGGAGGCCGCGGTGCTGGCCCTCGAGGCGGGCGCCGACCTGCTCCTCCAGCCGGCCGATCCGGCCGCCGCGGTGGCGGCCGTGGTGCAGTCGGTGGAGTCCGGACGGGTGAGCGAGGCGCGGCTGGACCGGTCGGTCCGGAAGCTCCTCGGGATCAAGGAGCGCCTCGGGCTCTTCCGCCGCCGGCTCGTGCCGCTCGACAGCGTGCCGGCCGCGGTCGGGGTGCGCGCGAACCTGGCCGTGGCCGGCGAGGTGGCGGCGCGGGCCCTCGTGCTCGTGCGGGACAGCCTCGGCGCCGTGGACAGCCTGCGTGCCCGCCCGCAGCCGGTCTCGCTGATCCTCTACGGCGACGACACCAGCCCCACGGCCGGCCGGACCCTCGCCGCCGAGCTCCGCCGGCTGGGTCGCGAGCCGACGGTGGTCCGCCTCGCCCCGGCCAGCGGCCCGGCCAGCTACGACTCGGCCCGGGCCCTGCTCGCGGCGGAGCGACCGGTGGTGGTGGCCGCCGCCGTCCGGGTGAGCGCCTGGCGCGGCACCCTCGGCCTTCCCGACTCGCTGGTGGCGCTGATCGAGGAATCCAGCCGCATCCGCCCGACCACGCTGGTATCGCTCGGCTCGCCCTACCTGATCCTCCAGACGCCGGGGGTGCAGGGGTACCTCCTCGCCTGGAGCGCGGGCCCCCTCACCGAGGCCGCGGCCGCCGCTGCGCTCGCCGGAGTAGCCCCCATCACCGGGACGCTTCCGATCCGGCTTCCCCCGCACTACCCCCTCGGCCACGGCCTGCGCCGGGGGGAGGTGGAGTGAAGGCGGGCTTCGCGCTCGGCGCGCTCGCCCTGGCACTGGCCGGCTGCGCCCCAGTCCCGACGGCTGCAGTGGCTCCCGACCGGGGCTGGAGCGGGCTCGCGGCGATGGTGGACAGCGCGGTGGCCGCCGGGGCCGCACCCGGCGCCGTGGTGGGCGTGTCGATCGCTGGCCGACGCTGGGTCCACGCCGCGGGCCGCCTCGGGCTCGACGACCCGTCGGCGCCGGACGCAGGGACGGTCTACGACCTCGCCTCGCTCACCAAGGTCGTCGCGCTCACGCCGCTGGTGCTGGAGGCGGTGGAGTCCGCGCGGCTCGACCTCGACGAACCGGTTGCCCGCCGCGTGCCGGAGTTCAGCGGCCCCGGCAAGGACGCCGTGACCCTTCGCCACCTCCTGACCCACTCGAGCGGGCTGCCCGACTGGCGGCCGCTCTACCGGGAGGCGCCCGACCGGGACTCCGCGCTCGCCCTCCTCTTCGCGACCCCGCTCGATACCGCCCCCGGGACGCACGAGCGGTACTCCGACCTCGGCCTCATCCTGGCGGGGATCCTGATCGAGCGGCTGGACGGCGCTCCGCTCGACTCCCTCGCGGCGCGCCGCCTGGCGGCGCTCGGCCTCGGCGACACCCGCTACCGGCCGCCCGCGGCGTGGAGCCGTCGCATCGCGCCCACCGAGCTCGATCCCTGGCGCGGTCGCATGCTCCGGGGCGAGGTGCACGACGAGAACGCCGCCCGGCTCGGCGGGGTCTCGGGGCACGCCGGGCTCTTCGGCAGCACCCGGGACCTGCTGCGGTACGGCGAGTGGTGGCTGGCGCGGGTCGGGCGAGGCGGACCCGGCGGCGCGGCGGCGTGGGGCCCGCCCCGCACCCGGCTGGATTCGCTGGCCCGCGCCTTCAGCGCCCGGCAGGGCGTCGTGCCGGGGAGCTCCCGCGCCCTCGGCTGGGACACGCCGTCGGAGGGGAGCAGCGCCGGTCCGCGCCTCGCCAACTGGAGCTTCGGCCACACCGGTTTCACCGGCACCTCGCTGTGGGTGGACCCGTCCCGCGCGCTGGTGGTCGTGCTCCTGACCAATCGGGTCCACCCGACGCGCGACAACCCGCGGGTGGGGCCGCTCCGCCGAGCGGTCGCCGCGCGGGCGGCGGAACTGGCCGACCGGGCCGCGCGTTGACCCCCGGCAGGATGGGTCCTACGTTTGAGGCGACGGGGTGGCTTCCACCCCCGGCACTGGAGGAGTGGACATGGCCAGCAGCACCGAGCGCCAGGCCGAGACCGGCGGGCTCCAGCTCGTCCTGACCGACAGGGCCGCCGAGGAGGTCCGGCGGTTCATGGGCGACGAGCAGCTGGCGCCCGAGGTCGGTGGCCTCCGCGTGAGCGTCATGCCCGGCGGCTGCTCGGGCTTCAAGTACAGCCTCAACATCGAGGACCAGACGCTGGAGGACGACCTCGTCGTCGAGGTGAACGGCATCCGGGTCATCGTGGATGGCTTCAGCGCGCCGTACCTGCACGGCGTCACGATCGACTACGTCTCCTCGATGCAGGGTTCCGGCTTCAGCTTCACCAACCCGAACGCCACGGGCGGATGCGGCTGCGGCAGCAGCTTCACGGCCTGAGGAACGGGGAACGGGGAACGGGGAGCGGGGAGCGGGGGTACTCGCTCCCCGCTTTCTTGCCTGGGGTCCCCCTGCCGCCTGCCCGCCGTCCCGTTCCCCGTTCCCCGCTCGCCGTTCCCAGCGCGTGAGCGCGCTCGACCTCGCGGTCATCGCGGTGTACGCCGCGGCGGTGGTGGCCATCGGGATGTGGGCCAGCCGGCGCCAGCACTCCGCCGGCGACTACTTCCTCGGCGCGCGCGACCTCCCGGCCACGGCGGTGCTGTTCTCGATCGTGGCCACGGAGACAAGCGCGCTCACGGTCATCTCGGTCCCCGGGATCGGGGCCCGGGGCGATCTCACGTTCCTCCAGCTGACCTTCGGCTATCTCCTCGGGCGCATCGCCGTGGCGCGCTGGCTGCTCCCGGGGTATTTCACGGGCGGGCAGGAGACGGCGTACGCCCGCCTGGAGACCCGCTTCGGCTCGCCGACCCGCCGGCTGGTCTCGGCGCTCTTCCTGGTCACGCGGTTCCTGGGCGACGGGGTGCGGGTCTTCGCCGGCGCCATCCCGCTGGCCCTGGTGACCGGCTGGGACATCCCGGCCGCGATCGTCGTGATGGGCCTCGTGACGCTGGTCTACACCTGGTTCGGGGGGCTCCGTGCGGTGGTCTGGACCGACGTGCTGCAGCTGGTGATCTACGTGGCCGGCGGAGTCGCGGCCCTCGTGATCGCGACAGACCTGGCAGGCGGCCTGTCCGTGGTCGTCGCGCGGGCGGCGGAGGCGGGGAAGCTCCGGGTCGTCGACCCCACCCTGGGGCTCACCGCGCCCTACACCCTCCTTGCGGGCCTGGTGGGCGGCGCCCTGCTCTCGGCCGCGTCCCATGGCACCGACCATCTCATCGTGCAGCGGCTCCTTGCCACCCGCTCGCTGCGCGACGCACGCACCGCCCTGATCGGCTCGGGCGTGGCGGTGATCCTCCAGTTCACCCTCTTCCTCCTCGTGGGGACGGCGCTCTGGGCCGCCGGGCAGGCCCCCGAGGGCGTAGCGGGGGACGAGGTCTTCCCCCGGTTCATCGTCGCGCACCTGCCGTCCGGCCTCGCCGGGCTGGTGGTGGCGGGCATCCTGGCCGCGGCGATGAGCACGCTCAGCTCCTCCATCAACGCGCTGGGCAGCTCGGTGACCCATGACTGGTACGCGACCACCCCCGAACGGCGCGACCCGGCCCGGCTGCTCCGGGTCGGACGGTTCGTCTCCGGCGGGTGGGGCGTCCTGCTCATTCTCGCCGCGCTCGGGTTCCACGCCTGGGGCTCGCGGGACACGCCGGTGGTGGTGCTGGCCCTCTCCATCGCGTCCGTGACCTACGGCGCGCTGCTCGGCGCCTATGTGCTGGCGGCCCGCTTCCCGAAGGTGCAGGGAGCGGATGTGGCCGCCGCCGCCGCGGTCACGCTCGGGGTGATGCTGGTGGTGGTGCTCGGCAGCCGGCTGGCCGCGTGGCCCGGGCTCGGGTGGCTCGAGCCGGTGGGCCGCCTCGCCTGGCCCTGGTACGTGCCGCTGGGCACGCTGGTCACGGTGGCGATCGGCGGCGGGCTGGGCGCCCGCCGCGGCGCGGCCCCGACCGGAGGCGGCCGATGAGCGTCTGGGCGGGGGCGGACGCGGGCGGGACCGGCACGCGGGCCGCGATCGGCGACGGGCAGGCGGTGCGGTCGGTCGCGCAGGGTCCGGGCGGGGCGGTGCGACCGGGCCGGGTGCTCGCGGCCGCGAGCGCGATCGCCGGCGTGGTGCGCCAGGCCCTGATGGCGGCGGGCGCCGCGGAGGCGGACGCGCTGGTCGTGGGCGCCGCGGGCGCCGGGCGGGAGCCGGAGCGTGGCGAGCTGGAGCAGGCCCTTCGCGGCGAACACATCGCCCGCCGGGTGCGCGTCACCACCGACGTCGCGCTGGCGCTCGAGGCGGCCTTCGGCGAGGGCCCCGGGATCGTGGTGAGCGCCGGGACCGGCAGCATCGCGGTGGCCCGGCTCCCGACCGGCGAGACCCGGCGCACCGGCGGGTATGGCTGGCAGATGGGCGACGAGGGCAGCGGCTACGCGATCGGCCGCGCCGCGCTGGCGGCGGTGAGCCGCGCGCTCGACGGCCGCGGCGCCCCGACCCCGCTCCTCGACCTCGTGCTGCAGCGCGCCCGGTGTCGTGACGCGGAGGGGCTGGTGCGCTGGGCCGGCACGGCGGGACCCTCGGAGGTGGCCGGCCTCGCGCCCGTGGTCTTCCGGGCGGCCGACCAGGGCGACCCCACCGCGCAGGGGATCGCCGATTTCGCGGCGCGGGAGCTGGCCCAGCTGGTGGCGGCGCTCCGGCAGCACTTCCCGGAGGAGCCGCCGGTGCCGGTGGCGCTGGCCGGCGGGCTCCTGGCCAGTGGCGGCGCGCTCCGGGAGCGGCTGGTGAGCCGGATCGAGGGCGCCGGCATCCGGATCGCGCCGGAGGCCCCGGACCCCCTGCTGGGCGCGCTGGCGCTGGCCGCGCGCCTCGGCTAGGCCCCCGGCGCCGCGTCCCGCCCCGCCCCGGCCTTCATCCGGCTGTGGCGGAAGCCGTAGAAGAAGTAGATCGCCATCCCGACCACCAGCCACACCGCGAACCGCTCCCAGGCATGGGCCGGCAGGCCCAGCATGGTGTAGAGGCACGCCCCCGCCCCGGCCAGCGACACGACCCAGATGAACGGCACGCGGAACGGCCGCGGGCGCTCGGGCTCGCGCACCCGCAGCACCAGCACGCCGATGCAGACGATGGCGAAGGCGGCCAGGGTGCCGATGTTGGTGAGGTCGTAGATCTCGTTCTCGTCCATCACCAGCGCGCCCAGCGCCACGACGGCGCCGGTGACCACGGTGCTCACGTGCGGGGTCCGGAACCGCGGGTGGATCCGCGACGCCCACTGCGGCAGCAGCCCGTCCCGCGCCATCGCCATGAAGATCCGCGGCTGCCCGTACTGGAACACCAGGAGCACCGCGGTGAGGGACACCACCGCCCCCGCCGCCACGATCCAGCTCGCGGTGTGGAGCCCGGCCACCTGCAGCGCCTCGGCGAGCGGGTCGGCCGCGCGGAGCTTCTCGTAGGGCACCACCCCCGTCGCCGCGACGCCCACGATCACGTAGATCAGCGTGCAGATGGCGAGCCCGCCGAGGATGCCGCGGGGCATGTTCCGCTGCGGGTCGCGCGTCTCCTCCGCCGCGGTCGAGATCGCGTCGAAGCCGATGTAGGCGAAGAAGACGATCGCCGCCCCCTGGTGGATGCCGCGCCACCCGTTGGGTGCGAACGGGACGAAGTTGTCGGGGTCGAAGTGCTGCAGCGCCACGACCACGAAGAGCGCGAGCACCAGGAGCTTCACCACCACCATGATGTTGTTGGCGCGGACGCTCTCCCGGACCCCGATGTAGAGCAGGGCCGTGATCAGCGCGACGATCACGAACGCCGGGATGTTGAGCAGGATGGGCACGCCGACGATCCGCGGCGCCGTCTCCAGCAGGGCGTGCACCGCCGGGTCGCTGCTCAGGAGCGCGGTGCGGTAGCCGTGGGTGAGGAAGTCGGGCAGGTGGATGCCGAAGCCGGTGAGGAGCGAGTTGAAGTAGCCGCTCCAGGCGATGGCCACCGCGATGTTCCCGACCGCGTACTCGAGGATCAGGTCCCAGCCGATGATCCAGGCGATGAACTCGCCCAGGGTGGCGAAGGCGTAGGAGTAGGCGCTGCCGGCCTGCGGGATCATCGAGGCGAGCTCGGCGTAGCAGAGCGCGGCCAGGCCGCACACCACGCCAAGCAGGAGGAACGAGACCACCAGCGCGGGCCCCGCGCCGTAGCGCACCACCTCGCCACTCGGCAGCACTTCCCCCGCCGCCGCGGTGCCGATGGAGGAGAAGATGCCGGCCCCGATGACGGCACCGATCGAGAGGAGGACGAGGTCGCCGGCGCCGAGCGCGCGGCGAAGCGTGTTCGGCGCGTCGGTCTCGGGCTGGAGGGCCTCGATGGGCTTCCGCCGGAAGAGCTGTCGCATCGGTCCTCGAACGGGGATGGTGCGGCAGGGCCCGGGCGGGCCCGAAGGCAGAACCCGCGCAAGATAACGGGTTCCCGGATGACGGCCAGCGGGCGGGCGCCCGCCCGGCCTACCGGGTCGGCAGGTCGAAGATGATGGTCACGCGGCCGGCGGTCGGGAGGCCCGCCTCGTCGAGCGCGGGCCGGAAGCGGTAGCTCTCCAGGCGTTCCTCCACCTTCCGGGCGTACCCGCGGTCCTCGAGCGCGGGCACCACCTCGATCTCCCGCACCATGCCGTCGGCGCCGACGAAGAACGTCACCCGCACGGTGCGACCCTTGAGCGCATCGGGGGCGCCCTCGGGCAGGATGGCGAGGTGCCGGAGCTGCGGCGGGCGGGCGCGGCCGCCCTCGCCGCCGCCGGTCCCGGGCCCGCTGCCGGTCCCGGTGCCGGGCCCGGTCCCGGTACCGACGCCGCCTCCGGTGCCGCCGCCCGTGCCGCCCCCGGCGCCGGGCCCCACCCCGGCCGCGTCCCCCACCGGCGCGGCCGGCTGGCTGTCGCGCGGCGCCACCGCGGCGACGACCGTCTCGGGGACCGTCTCCACCACGGGCTCGGTGACCACCGCGGTCTGGTCCACTGCCGCGGGCGGCGGGGCGGCGGGCGCCCGGTACGCGGGCAGCTCCACCTCCCGCACCCCTCGCCCGCCCCCACCCCCGCCGCCGCCCATCCCGTCGCCCAGGGGCCCGAACGCGCGCTCGAAGCGCTCGAGCTCCCGCGCCCACGGCAGGATCACGAAGGCGAGCACCAGCACGTGCACCAGGACGGCCAGGAGGAAGCCGGCGGGACCGCCGCGGCGGCGGGGAACCGTGAGCGAGGGGACCGGGGCAGGCGTGCGCACGCATTCAACCTAAAAGGGACGACGCCGGGGCCGCCCGCGAGGGAGCCCCGGCGCCATCCGGGAGACGACGGCCCACGGGGGCCGCGCACAGGGCGCGGCGCCCGCGCAGCTGGGTCAGGACCCGCCGGCGGCGGGCGCGGGGGTGAATCCGATGATCAGGACCCCGGCACCGCGCGCGATGTCCATCGCCTCGATCACGTCCTGGTACATGCGATCCGGCGCGGCCTTCACGAAGAGCAGCTTCGTGGGGCGGCCGTCGTAGATCGCGTGGAACTGCGCGTCCAGCTGGTCCTTCGGGACCGGCTGGGAGTTGATGGCGTAGCCGCCGTCGGCGGTGAGCTCGAGCACGATCTGGGTGGAGACCGCGCTCGTCGCTGCCGCGCGCTCCTGGGGCGGCACCTGCACCGACATCGCCATCCGGCTGAGCGGCTGCGAGATCATGAAGATGATCAGCAGCACCAGGAGGATGTCGATCATCGGGATCACGTTGGGCTCCGCGCTCATCGTCTCGGAGCCGCCGACGTTCATCCCCATTTACTCCTCCTCCTCGGCCAGCGGGTTCCCGGTGGTGACCGGCTCGGTGATGGCCGCCAGCACGCGCACCCCCGCGCGCCGCGCGATCTCCACCGCCTCCTGCACCTTGGCGTACTTGAGCTGGTTGTCGGCCTTGAAGTAGAGGATCTTGTCCTCCGTCCGGGCCGCGAACCGGGCGCGCAACTGGTCCTCCAGCGCGCCGGCCGCGATCGGGCGCCCGTCCAGGAAGTAGCTCCCCATCTCGTCGATGCCGAGGATCACCTCGCCCTCCTGCTCGGGCGCCTTGTCCAGGTTGGCGCCCCGGGGCATCGTCGCCTTGAAGCCAGACGCGATCAGCGGTGTCACGATCATGAAGATGATCAGGAGCACCAGCATGATGTCGATCATCGGAATCACGTTCGGTTCCGACTTGACCGACGTCTGGCCCGCGACGTTAACTGATGTGCCCACTGCCACTCACCGCCTTCTGCGCCTGGAATTCCTTCGTGAAGATCGAGCGCCCGAACTCGCTCCCCACGTTCTTGATGAGGTAGTCGATCAG
>DATIBS010000154.1:0-16796 GCA_035457305.1 Gemmatimonadales bacterium | reverse complement strand
GGACCGGCACGCTCGGGCGCACCCCGGGACCTGGCAGGCGCAGAATCCGACGGGGCACTCGGCGGCGAGCCCCCTGAGGTCGGGCCGCCGGGCTGCCGAGCCGCCGAGCCGCCCGCGAGCACCGCCTCGAGGTCCACCATGCGGTCGAGGAGCGTCCAGCGGAGCAGCAGTGTCTCCACCACGAGGCGGGGGTTCCCGCTCCGCCGGATCGCCTGCTCCTCCTCGGCCAGGAGCCGGAGCATCCGCACGACGTCGCCCGGCTCGAAGCGCGCCTGTTCCGCCTCGATCGCCTCGCGCATGGCGAGGGTGAGATCGGCGGGATCGACCCCGAGGCGCCGCATCAGCAGACCGCGGAGCAGCTCGCCGACGCCAGCCATGAAGGTGGCGAGGTCCGCGCCGGCGGCGAGGAGCCGGCCGACGAGGTCGAACACCGCCTCCGGCCTCCGGTCGGCCACCACCCGCAGCACCTCGGCGTAGAGTTCGTCGGCGATCAGGCCGAGGGTCTCGCGCACCCGCGCGGCGGTGACGGTGCCCCCGTCGAAGCTCAGGCACTGGTCGAGCACCGAGAGCGCGTCGCGCATCCCGCCATCGGCATGCCGCGCGATGAGCCGGAGCGCGTCCTCCTCGGCGGCAATGCCCTCGGCCGCCAGCACCTCCGCCAGGCGGGTCCGGATCACCTCCGGCGCCATGCGGCGGAAGTCGAAGCGCTGCAGCCGGGAGAGCACCGGGGAGGCGGTGTTGAAGATCTTCTGCGGCTCGGTGGTGGCGAAGACGAACACCACGCCCGGCGGCGGTTCCTCGAGGATCTTGAGGAGCGCATTCCACGCCTCGCGCGTGAGCATGTGCGCCTCGTCCACGATGTACACCTTGTGATGCCCCGCCTGGGAGGCCGCGTACATCGCCCGCTCGCGCAGCTCCCGGGCGTCGTCCACCCCCCGGTTGCTCGCGGCGTCGATCTCCACCACGTCGAGGCTCGCCGACCCGCCCCAGATGCGCCGGCAGCTCTCGCACTCCCCGCACGGCTCACCGTCGGCGCCGCGGCGCTCGCAGTTGAGCGCCATGGCGAGGACCCGGGCGGCGGTGGTCTTCCCCACCCCGCGGGGGCCGGTCAGCAGGTACCCGTGCCCGACCCGCCCGCGGGCCACCGCGGCGCGCAGGGTGGACGCGACGTGGTCCTGGGCGAGGAGGTCGCTGAATCGGCGGGGACGGTAGCGGCGGGCGAGCGCGAGGGCCATTGGGAGGAATCTACCTGGACAGCGGGACGGCGGGTGGCGGGTCCGGGGCGTTCGCCACCCGCCGTCCCGCCGTCCCGCCGCCAAAAAAAGAAGAGTGCCCCAGGCTCCCCGAAGCGACACCGGGCATCGCTTAGCGCTGCTACCGGCGAGGTCCTGACGCGATTCGCGCGCCAGTGCCCTTCGGACCTGAGGCGAAGGGAAGATAGCGACTGAAGGGCCGCGGAGCGAGGGGGCGGGCCCGGGGGGCGCGTTCGCAAAATGCCCACTCCGGGAGTGGGGTGGTGCCCCCCGCCGGGCCACCCGCAGACCCAACAAATGCGTCCAGTATCACGACATATGCCGACATGATGTAAGACATTGTAATACAAAGGTTTGAGAGACGACATGCCACCGTGCAGCGACCGGACTTGCACGGTCTTCCGATGGAACTGCCAGTGTTGGCACACCTGTTGCCACCCCCGCTGCCGAGTCGCAGGCCCCTTGGTGCGGCGACCCTGCTCATCCCCTCCACTCTCTCGGTGAGGCTGTCCGGTATGCGGAAGTTCTACCTCCTCGCGCTCGCCGCGCTGGCCTTGCCGGCCGCCGCCAGCGCCCAGTCGGCCTCCGGGTCGATCCAGGCCCGCGCCCGGGTGCTCGGCGCCATCACGGTGAGCCCGGTGACGACGCTCGACTTCGGCGACTTCCTCTCGGCGGGGGCCACCAAGACGGTCGCCCCGACCGACGCGACTTCGGGTGAGTTCGCGGTGGCCGGCGATCCCGGGGCGCAGCTCCTGCTCACGTTCGACTTCCCCGCCACGCTCGACAACGGGCTGAACCAGATCACGCTCGGCGCCAGCGCGTGGAACGTGAACGTCGGCGCCACCCGCGCGGGCTCGGCGAGCCTGATCGCCGGCGGCTCCGACGGCGCCAACGCGAACTCGTTCCTCTCGGCCGGCGGCAGTCTCGGCGTCTTCGTCGGCGGCGAGGCGACTGCGGCCGCGGGTCTCCCGGCCGGCGTGTACACCGGGACGGTCGGGCTCACGGCGGCCTACACCGGTCTCTGAGCGCCTTCCGGCGCGACGCCGGCGGCGGGTCCATCCGGGCTCGCCGCCGGCTCGCGCAAGGAGCCCTCGTGTCGCGCCCCGCGCTCGCCGTCCTCGTCTCCGCCTGCCTGCTCGCCGCGGCGGGCCGGGCGGAGGCCCAGGGCCGACCGCTCCGGCTGCAGGGGCTCCAGCCACTCAACTTCGGCGACGTGCTGGCAGGCGTGCCGCTCCACGCCCGGCGCACCGACCCCGCGCGGAGCGGCCAGTTCGAGCTCCGCGGCACCAAGGACCAGGACCTGATGCTCCAGTTCGCGCTGCCCGATGCGATGTCCGGCCCTGGTGGGGCCTCCCTTCGGCTGCGCTTCGACGCCGGTGATGCGGGGTACTCCGCCACCGAGTCGATCACCATCCAGCAGGCCGTCGACCCGCGCAGTCCCTTCACGGTCCGGCTCCCCACCAACGGCAAGGCGCGGCTCTTCCTCGGCGGGACGGTCGAGCCCACCGCGGACCAGCGCGGCGGGGATTACACCGCCACCGTGACCCTCACCGTGGCGTATCTCGGCGTATGACCCGCGCACGCCTGCTGCTGCTCCTGGCGCTCGGCGCGCCGGTTCCCGCGATGGCCCAGGGCGTCATCGTCGCCCCGCACCTGGTGCACGTGGATCACCGACTGCGGAGCGGGCAGCTCATCCTGCTCAACCCAGGCACTCGCCCGGTCGAGGTCGAGGTGTCCACGATCTTCGGGTATCCCGGCACCGACAGCGCGGGCCGGGTGGTGCTGGTCACCGAGCCGGAGCCCGGCCCGGACCGGCCGTCGGCGGCGGGCTGGATCCAGGCCTATCCCCGGCGCACCACGGTGCCGCCGGGCGAGCGGCAGGTCGTCCGGCTACTGGCGCGCCCGCCCGTGGCCCTGCCCGACGGCGAATACTGGACCCGCATCGTGGTGGCGGCCCGCGAAGCCCCCGCGCCCCCGGCCCCGGCCGACAGCGCCGTCGAGGGCGTGAAGATCGGCCTCACGCTCGAGGTGCGTACGATCATCGCGTTGATCTACCGCAAGGGATCCGTCACCGGCGGGGTGACCGCCAGCGGGCTCAGCGCCCGGGTGCGCGGCGACTCGCTCGATTTCGGCGTGGAACTCGCGCGCGCGGGCACGGGCGCGTGGCTCGGGATGCTCCGGGCGGAGCTGCGGGACTCGGCCGGGACGGTCCGGGCACGCGACTCCAGCCAGGTGGCGGTCTACTACCCGATGGCCCCGCGCTACCGGCTGCCGGTGGCGGGCCTCTCCCCCGGCCGGTACCGCCTCCGCCTCGTGCTCGACGGGGAACGGGACGACGTCCCGCCCGAGACCCGGCTCCCGCACCCGGCCGTGCGCGACTCGGTCGAGGTGATGATCCCGTGAGCCACCGCTGGCGCCTCCTCCTGGCGCTCGCCCTCGCCGCCGCTCCCGTCCGGGCCGCGGCGCAGGGCGTTTCCGGGAGCACGCCGGCCCGGGCCCAGGTGCTCGCGGGCACCCTGATCTTCATCGTCCTGCGCGACCTCCAGTTCGGCGCGCTCACCCCGGGAACGCCGAAGACGGTCGTGCCTGCCTCGCCCGACGCCGGCTATTTCCAGGTGGAGGGCGAACGGAACCAGCGGGTGAGTCTCGCCTTCACGCTGCCCACGCAGCTCAGCCGGTTCGGCGGCGGGGGGACGATCCCCGTGGCCTTCGGCGCGGCGTCGGCGGTGGTCAACCGCCTGTTCCAGCTTCCGAGCGGCGCCGGCAGCACGACCTTCGATCCCGCGCTGGGGACGACCTCCCGCTTCGGCCCGACCCCGCGGCCCCAGCTGCACGTCTACCTCGGCGGCACGGCCTCGCCGGCCGTCGGTGTGCCCCCGGGCCTCTACACGGCGCCCGTCGTCCTCACGGTCGCCTACCTCAACTGACCGATGCGCGCGCGGCGAACCCTCGGCCTGCTCGCCGCGCTCGCGGCCGCGACGGCGCCGAGGCCCGCGGCGGCGCAGGCGCCGGAACCGACGCTCCTCGAGGTCCGGCTCGGGCGTATCGTCACCCGCACCGTCGAGGCGTGGCGCGCCGGTGATGTGGCCCTGCTGCCGGTCGGCGCCGTCCTCGCGCTGGCCGAGGTCCGGGGTGCGGTGTCGGGCGCCGTGGCCACCGCGCGCCTCGAGCCGAACGGGACGGCGATCCGGGTGGACGCGGCGGCGCGGACGGCCAGCCTGGACCGGCAGATGCTCCCGCTCGAGGCCTCGCAGGTGCTCGCCGCCGATGGTGAGGTGTTCCTGGACGCGACGGTGCTGGCCCGGCTCCTGGGCGTGGACTTCCTGGTGGATTGGGGCGAGCTGCGGGTGGACGTGCCCGAGGCCGGGGCGCTTCCCGTGGCCCGCCGGATCGAGCGCGAGGAGGCGCGGCGCGTGCTGCTCGCCGAGCGCGGCGGTGGTGGCGCCGTCACCGAAGTGGCGGTGCCGCCGGCGCGCTGGGACGGGCTCGTGGTGGACTACCTGGCGCAGGCGGGCGGGCGTGACCCTCTCGCCGCCGCCAACCTCCAGCTGGGGGTCGGGGCCGACCTGCTCGGCGGCTCCCTCGAGGTGCTCGCGCAGTCGGCCGGGCTCGGGGCCGGCGCGGAGGGGGAGCTCGGCGCATCGTGGCTCGGCGTCTGGCCCGCTTCGGAGCGCCTGCGCCAGGTGCGGCTCGGCGATGCCTACGCCACGGGCCCGCGCGCCCGTGCGCTCCGCGGCGCCAGCGCCACGAACGCGCCGTACGTGCGCGACCAGTTCCTTCACGATGCCGCGTTCGACGGGATGACCGGCCCGGGGTGGACCATCGAGGCCTTCGCCGGCGGCAGCCTGGTGGCGTTCGACTCCTCGGACGCTTATGGCCGCTACTCGGTCGAGGTCCCGGTGCGCTACGGCGAGAACCCGGTGGAGTTCGTGGCCTACGGCCCCAACGGCGAGGTGCGGAGCTTCACCCGGACGTACCAGGCGGTCCAGGCCCAACTCCCGGCGCGGGCCTTCGAGTACGGCGCCGCCGCCGGCACGTGCCGCCGCGCGGCGTGCGACGAGTCCGCCAACCTCGACTTGCGGTACGGCGCGAGCGACCGGTGGACCGTGCGCGGGGGGCTCGAGGCGTCGACCCGTGCCGCCGGCATGCTCCTGCAGCCGTACGGCGCGGTCACCGCGACGCCGGTCAACCCGCTCGCGGTCGAGCTCGAAGTCCTGGCCCAGGGGTACCTGCGCGGCGCGCTCCGGTTCCAGCCCACGGCCGACCTCCGGCTCGGCGTCGAGGCCGCCCGGTTCGACGCCGAGGTGACGGACCCGGTGCTCACGGCGGCCGGGCAGACGTCGCAGGCGCGCCTCGGGCTCTTCTGGCGACCGGTCCCCTCGAACCCCTTCCTCTACGTGGACGGGAGCGTCGAGCATGCCGGCACCCGATCGGGCGACCGGACCGCCGTCCGCCTCGGGGCCTCGCTGCAGCGCTCGGCCCTCAGGGTGGCGCCCTATGTGCGGGTGACGTCCACCGGGGGACGCTCGTTCATGCCGGACGGCACCTTCGTCGGGGTGAGCGGCTACCTCCTGCCCGGACCCCGGGCCGGCCCGATCCTCAACGGACTCTGGACCCGGGGCCGGGTGGAAGTTCGCGGGGCGGCGTTTTCGGCCCTCGAACTCACCCTGGCGCGCAATCTCACGCCGGCGGTGCGCCTCGAGGGCGGGGTGGCGTGGCGGGAGCCGGAGCGCACCGTGGTCACCCTCGGCGTCACCACCGCCTTCCCCGCCCTGCGGGCGGGCGCCGCCGTCGCCTCCGCGCCGGGCGGGGCGCTCACCAGCCAGTTCGTGCAGGGGTCGGTCGTCTGGAACCGGGCGGCGGGCCGCCTCGCCACGACGCCGGGGCCGTCGCTCGAGCGGGCTGGCGTGGCCGGTCGCGTCTTCCTCGACCGGAACGCCGACGGCCGCCGCGGCCCGGACGAGCCGGGACTGGGCGCCCTCCGGCTCACGGTGGGCAGCACGAGCGTGACGACCGACAGCCTCGGCCGCTATGAAGCTTGGAACCTCCTCCCGTTCGAGGCCGTGGTGGTCACCCTGGACACCCTCAGCCTCGAGAGCCCGCTGCTCGTGCCGGCGGTGCCGGCGCTGCGCCTGGTCCCCGCCCCGAACCGCTTCGTGACCCTGGACGTGGCGGTGGTCGAGGCCACCGTCCTCGACGGCGCGGTCGTGCTGCGGGACGGCGGTGCGACTCGCCCCCTGCCCGGGGTGGACGTGGTGGTGCGCGAGGTCCGGACCGGCCGGGTCCTCCGTACCCGGACCTTCGGCGACGGGACCTTCTACCTCACGGGGCTGGTGGCCGGCGAATGGGAGGTGGCCGTGGATCCGGCCGCCGCCGAGCGGCTGGGCGCCGCGAGCACGGCAGTGCGGCTCGTCGTCCGGCTGGAGGACCTGGCTGCCGGCGTGGCGGGGGTGGTGGTGGAGGTGGGCGGGGAGCGGTAAGCGGGGCCCCGGGACCCGGGACGCGCGCCTTACGCGAACCGCGCCCGCTGCCGTTCCGTCCGGGCTCGGAGCTCCCAGATCTGCGCCACGACGCCGCCCAGCAGGAAGACGAAGGCGGTGTAGAACACCCAGAGGACGAAGAGGATGATCGCGCCCAGGTTCGCGTCGGGGGAGAACTGCTGGCTCGCGGCCACCTCCCGGACGTAGAGGGCGAAGAGGCGCTTCGCCACCTCGTAGAGCAAGGCCGTGAAGACCGAGGCCACCAGCGCCGGCACCCGCCGTACCCGCTGCGCGCTCGCGTGGCGGTACACCACGTAGAACAGCGCCACCGAGAAGGTGAACGCCAGCAGCTCGGCCAGCCAGCGCCCGAGCGTGGTGAAGAAGAACCCGTACTCGGGCGCCCACGCCTCGCCCCGCGCCAGCAGGACCCCCAGCCCCACGGACATCGCGCTGTTCGCAAGGAGGAGGGCGAGGGCGATGAGCACCATCGCCACGTCCCGGAGCTTCCCGCGCAGGTAGCTCGTGAGGAAGTTCCGGCGCGGGCCCGGGCGGGAGGCGACGTCGTAGATCTCGTTGAGCGCGGTGCGGACGCCGGCGAAGAGCCGGGTGCTGAACCAGATGAAGAGCGGGAGGGCGACGAGCGAGACGGTCCCGCGGTTCTCGCCGATGCGGGCCGCGAACTGCTCCACCCCGGCGAACGGATCCCCGCCCGTCCCCCGGTGGGGAGGCAGGTAGGCGTCGAGCAGGCGCCCGAGGTCGGGGACCCCGTCGCCCCCGAGCCCGGGCGCGAGGGCGGAGAGGCCCACGAACAGCAGCAGGACGAACGGCACCAGCGCCAGGAGCGCGCCGAAGCTCAGCGCGCTCGCCAGGAAGGGCAAGTTGTTCTCGTCCGCCGCCTGCAGGGTCCGCCGGACGAACCCGCCGAACGACCGGGTCCACCCCGCGCGGCCAGGGCTCAGGCGAGCGACTCCTCGTCGTCCTCGTCGGCCACCTCGACCCGGCTCCGGCGCCGGCTCCGCGCGTCGGCCAGGCGGCGCTCGAGCTCCTCGCGCGCCGAAGCGCCGGCGCCGCGGACCGCGTCGCCGAACTCGCCGATGTCGCTCCGGAGGTCCTCGACCCGGTCCTCGACCTCGTCGCGCACCCGGCTGGCGCCGGTGCGCACCCGCTCGCCGAACTCGTCCATCAGGTCCTCGGTGCGGGCCCGCACCCGCCGGGCCTGGCGGCTCAGCCGCCGCCGGGTCTCCTCCCCGCTCGCCGGTGCCAGCAGCAGCGCCGCCCCGGCGCCCAGGAGCGCGCCGAGCAGGAACCAGCGCACCCCGGTGTCGCCCTCGCGGATCACCACCACGTCCCGGTCATCGTTCTGCGTTGCCATGTCATTCTCCCGCGTCCGGATCGTCCTCGGCCGCCGCGTGCACCGGACGGAGCGCCGCGTGGTGCTGCACCGGCGCGTGCACGAAGCGGCGGACGAGGTCCGCCGTCCCGTTGACGTTGAGCTGCTCGAAGAGGAACGCGAAGGTGCGCTCCAGGTCCGCCGCGATCGCCTCCCGCACGGCGGCGGGCAAGTCCCAGAATTCCTGCTTGAACGGGCCGATCGCCTTCTTGCGCGACTTGTACTGGAACTGCTCCTCGGTGTCCGAGTCCTTCCGCTCGCCGGCGCAGTTCTCCCGCACCCACGCCGCCACCCGGTCCCGGAGTGCCGCCGGCAGGGCCGGGTGGTCCATCACGATGTTCTGGAAGTTGGTGGCGAGGTGGATCTCCGCCGCCTCGACCCGCGGGAAGTGCCCGAAGGCCTCCGCCGGCAGCGTGCTGGCCCCGTGCTGCACCGCCCCGGCCAGGCGATAGCGGTCGCGCGCCCGGCGGGACAGCGCCTCGAGCGCCTGGAGGTCGAGCTTGACGGCCGCGATGGAGCCGTCGGGGAGCACCACGCCGCCGTGCGAGGTGCCGGTCTGCACCGAGATCTTGCTGATGCCCGCCGTCTCGCCCAGCCCGGCCAGGGCCGCGGCGAAACCCTCCATGAAGGCGTCGAGCTCCTCCACGGTGCTGTTCTTGAAGCCGACCTCGCCGATCTCCGCGCCGACGGACACGGTGACCCCCTCCGGCTCGAGCTCCCGGATGAAGCCGGTGACCTCCGCGGCCCGCTCGTAGTTGTCGCGCTGCTGTTCCGCCAGGGTGGGACGGTCGAGGTCCACCAGGGTGGAGGTGTCCACGTCGATGTTGTAGAAGCCCGCGCCCACTTCCTCGGCGATCAGCTTCTTCACCTCGCCCACTTCGGCCTCCGCGTCGGCCGCGTACTTCTTCGCGTTGACCTGGCAGTGATCGCCCTGGATGAAGAGCGGCAGCATGTGGCCTTCGCGGAGGGCGGCGCCGAGCATCACGCTGACGTATTCCGCCGGGCGCTGGTCGGTGTAGGCGATCTCCGACCGCGCGATCTCGAGCAGGATCGCGCCCGCGTTCCCCCGCCGCGCCGCGCGGAACACCGCGCGGGCGGTGTCGTAGGCCATCATCCGCACGTTGATCGCCGGCACGGTGAAGCCGCCGCATTCGCCCCGGCCCCGGGCCAGGTAGAGGGCGTTGATGGACGCCGGCCGCGCCCCCGTGGCCTGGCCCAGCTCCCAGAGCAGCCAGCGGGCGGCCTCGCGTCGCTCGCCCTCGCCGAACACCGCATCGCGCACCAGGGCGTCCGTGGCGGACGACTGGAGCCGGCCGGGATCGATGACCCGCACTCCCGTCGCCGTCCGCTCCACTGCGCCGCCGTAGCGCGCCACGAGTTCCTGCGTCACGTCCTGCATCCCGGCACTCCGAGGGGAGAGTGGAAGCCGCGTAGGATCAAGAATTTAGCCCACCGCGCAACGCCCCGTCAAACGAATCCGGGCCGCCCCAGCGCGGCGTACGTCAGCCGCTTGCCGAGCTCCACGCCGGGCTGGTCGAAGGGATTCACCCCGTACCACGCCCCGGCGTACCCGGTGGCGAGCTGGAAGAACATCAGGAGCTCGCCGACCGCCCCGGCCGACAGGTCGGGGAGCTCCACGAAGCTGCTCATCCGGCCCGCCTGGGCGAGCGCGTGGGCCGTGGCCTCGCGCTCCGCCCGGAGCAGCCCGCCGAGCGTGTGACCGGGCAGGTAGGCCAGGTCGGGCGGCAGGTCCTCGCGCGCCGGAATCGGCACGTCCTCGCCGTGGTCGGCCACGCCCAGGAAGGTGACGGTCTTGTCGGGCGGGCCCTCCATGAAGAGCTGGACCAGGCTGTGCTGGTCCACCGCCCCGACGGCCGCCAGCGGCGTGGGGCCCGCGTGCACCACCGCCCCACCCCGGTCCACCCGTTTCCCGAGGCTCTCCGCCCAGAGCTGGCAGAACCAGTCCCCCACCGCGCGGAGCCGGTCGGAGTAGGCCATGAGCACGTGGATCCGGCGCCCGAGCGTGGTGTCCGCCGTCCACTGCAGTCCGGCCCAGAGCGCGGCGGGATTGGCGAGCAGGTCGTCGGCCTCCGCCGCCGCGAGCGCGCGACGCGCGCCGGCCAGGAGGCCGTCCACCTCGATCCCCACCAGCGCCGCCGGCAGGAGCCCGACCGGCGAGAGCACGGAGAAGCGGCCGCCCACCGCGGGCGGGACGTCGAGCGCGGCAATCCCCTCGCGCCGCGCGAGCTCCCGCAGCGCACCGCGCTCCGGGTCGGTGGTGAAGACGAGGTGGCGGACGGCACCGGCGCCGAGGGCCTCCTCGAGCCACGCGCGCACCACCAGGTACTGGGCCATCGTCTCCGCCGTCCCGCCCGACTTGCTCACGACGTTCACCAGCACGCGCCGCGGGTCGATCCGCCGGAGGGCGCCGGCGACGCTCGCGGGGTCCACGTTGTCGAGGACAGTGAGCCGGGGCCAGAACTCGCGCGATTCGTCGTCGAGCTCGTTCCACGCGGGGCCCCGGAGCGCCTCCAGCAACGCCCGGGTCCCGAGGGCGGACCCGCCGATGCCGAGGACGAGGACGTGGTCATGGGCCTGTCCCACGCCGCCGGCGAACCGCGTGATCTCCGCCACGGCAGCGTCCTGCGCCCCCAGCGCCGTGAACCCGTACTCACCCTCGGCCGTCCGCCGCCGCACCTCGGCCCGGACCTCGGCGAACCGGTCCCGGAGCGACGCGAGGTGCGCGGGATCGACCCCCGCCCCGCCCACCAGGGCATCGCTGAGCATCCGGCGATGGTCGAGCCTCATCCGTCCACCTCCACCACCAGCCCGTCATGCGCCGGCGCGATCCCCGGGGGGAGCTCCCGGAGCAACGCCGCATGGCCGGTCTCGTGCGTCAGGTGAGTGAGCCAGGTCTGCCGCGCGCCGAGGTCCTGCGCCACCGCCACCGCCTCGCCGATGCTGAGGTGCGTCGGGTGGCTTCGCCACCAGAGCGCGTTCAGCACCAGCACCTGCAGGCCGCGCAGCGCGGCGCGCGCGCCATCGGGCACCGCCTTCACGTCGGTGAGGTAGGCCAGCGGGCCGACCCGGTAGCCGAAGACCCGCTGCGGGCCGTGGTCGAACGCGAGCGGCAGGACCTCGACGCCTCCGATCGACACCGGCACACCGGGCTCCAGTGCGCGAGTGACGAGCCGGGGCTTGGACGTCCCGGGCACCGGCACCACGCCGTCGTCGAAGATGTAGCCGAAGTTCCGCCGGATGGCGTCCAGCGCCTCGGATGGGCCGTAGAGCGGCAGCGGCTCCCCTCGGCGGACCGAGAACGCCCGCAGGTCGTCGATGCCGTTGACGTGGTCGGCGTGCGCATGGGTGTACAGCACCGCGTCCACCCCACCGACACCGGCGCCGACGAGCTGCAGCCGCAGCTCCGGCGGGGTGTCGAGGAGGAGCCGCACGCCCCCGGCCTCGACCACCGCCCCGGTGCGGGTGCGGCGGTCGCGGGGGTCGTCGGAGCGGCAGACCGCGCAGTCGCACCCGATCTGCGGCACGCCGAAGGACGTCCCCGTGCCGAGAAAGGTGAGGCGCATCGCCCCTAAACTGTCTCGATCTTGAGGAGGTTGGTAGTGCCCGGCACATCCCACGGCACGCCGGCGGAAACCACCACCCGGTCGCCGGGACGGACGAGGCCGGCCTCGAGCAGCCGCTCCCGCGCCACGGTGAGCATGGAGTCGTAGTTCGGGACGTGGTCGGTGAGCATCGGCACCACGCCCCAGACCAGGGCGAGCTGGTGGAAGGTGCCGGGCTCGGGCGTGGCGGCCACGATCGGGACCGCGGGGCGGTACGCCGCCACCGTGCGGGCGGTGAACCCGCTGCTGGTGAAGCACAGGATCACCGGCGCGCGGAGGAGCTCCGCGGCCGCGCAGACCGCCACCGCGATCGCATCCTCGCTGCGGTGCGTCGGCGGCGGCTCCCCGGCGAGGTCCACGGCCCCCCGCCGACCGAGGGCCAGGTCGTACGCCGGGCTCCGCCCGCGGCGCTGCCGCTCCACTTCCCGCGCGATCCGGTCCATCGCCCGCACCGCCTCCAGCGGATACTTCCCCACCGCCGTCTCCGCCGAGAGCATGACCGCGTCGGTGCCGTCCAGAATGGCGTTCGCGACGTCGCTCACCTCGGCCCGCGTCGGCCGCGGGTTCTGGATCATCGACTCGAGCATCTGGGTGGCGGTGATGACCGGCCGCGCCTTGAGGTTCGCCTGCCGGATCAGCCGCTTCTGCACCAGGGGAACCTCCTCGAACGGCAGTTCCACCCCGAGGTCGCCACGGGCCACCATCACCGCGTCCGCCGCCACCAGGATGGTGGCGAGGTTCGCGACCGCGGTGTCCTTCTCGATCTTCGCGACCAGCCGGACCGACTTCGGGATCCGGCCGCGGAGTCCCTCGAGGTCCTCGGCACGACGGACGAAGGACATGCCGATGTAGTCCACCCCCGCCGCGATCGCGAGTTCGACGTCCTCGGCATCCTTCGCGGTGACGGCCGGGGCGCTCACCTCCAGCCCGGGGAGGTTCATTCCCTTGTTCGAGCGGAGCAGCCCGCCATCCACCACCATGGCCTCCACCAGGTCGCCGCGCACCGCGGTGACCTCGACGCTCAACAGGCCGTCATCGAGCAGGATCCTGGCCCCGGGCGTCACGTCCCGGGCCAGCGCCTCGTACGTGGTCGGGATCTCACCCGTCCCGGCCCGGCCCTCGGGCGCGAACACCACCCGGCTCCCGGCCAGGAGCTCCAGCGGTTCCGGCAGGGCGCCGACCCGGATCCGCGGCCCCTGGAGGTCTAGGAGAATCCCGGTGGCGCGACCGAGCGCCTCCCTGGCCGACCGGATCCGCGCGATGGTCTCGGTCCGCCAGGCGGGATCGCCATGGGAGGCGTTCACCCGGACGACGTCCACGCCGGCCAGGAGCATCCGGTGGATCTCCTCCGGCTCCCGCCAGGATGGGCCGATGGTGGCGACGATCTTGGTGCGGCGGAGCTGGGGGGCAGTCACGAGGAGTGAGACGCCAGGAGAGAGGGGTCGGAAACGGGACCGATCAGCCGAAGGGGGCTGGCGCTCGAGGTCACCGGTTTTCCACAGGGATTGATAACCCCACGTCGGTCACGGGCCGACATCGAGGGCCTTGCGCGGGAGCGGGAGCCACACGTGTGGAAAACCGCCGATCTCAACAGGAACTTGCCCCACCCGAGTGGATGTCCGGGGGCATCTCGTTGCCCCGCAATGGCATCCGGCCCAGGCTGCTTTTCCACCTCGGAGCTTCCGCATAAACTTAGCATCCACAATGGCTTGTGACCTGCGCGTTATGTGGAAATTCAACCCGGGGAGTGATCGGGCAGCCCTCCACACGCGGTGGGGCCTGTTTTCGGCCACCACAGGGCCGGGAATGCCCAGCCGGTGAGAATGTGGCAGGTGTTGAACCCCGGGAGGATAGGTTTTCCACAGGCCGCTAGCGCCGCGAGAAGTCGAGCGTGAGGCTGCCGCCACCCGTGACCGGCCCGGCCATCCGGATCGGTGAGCCGAGAATCCCCGCCGCGAAGTCGCTCTTCCCCTGCACCTTGAGGTTCCCGACGGTGGAGCGCTCCCATTCGGCGGCCTGACGGACACCAGCCGTGAGCGGCCGGTTCCGCTTCCCGTCCACGGCGAGCACGATCGGGCGGTCACTCGCCGCCGTCGCCGGGTCGATGATCCGGCCATCCCAGATCAGCCGCGCTCCCTGGTACTCCAGTGCCCGGCGCTGGTCAGTGCCCTCGGGAACGATCCCCTTCGAGTAGTCCACGCCGTCCACGTGGATCAGCTGGTCGCTGGCGAGGCGGCGCACCGAGCCGCTGCTGCTGAAGAGGCTGCCGCGCATCTCGACCTCCCCGCCGCCCGCGGGAGTGGCCGCGATCGCCGAATAGCCGACGATGACGGGCCGCGCCCCCTCGCTGGCCGTCCGTGACCCCGACACGAGGCGGGCAGCCTCGATGACGCAGATCTCCGCCGGCACCCAGGCCCGGTACGCCGGCTCGCCCGCGACCAGCTGCGCCACGGCCGGGTGCAGGCCGTCGACCCGGTCGGCCGACACCGGCGCGAACCGGCTCCCCAGCTGCTTTGCGGCCAGCGCCGGATCCACCAGGTAACTGACACAGAATCGGTCGACCACCGTCTCCAGGGTCCAGGTCGCCACCGGCGACTGGGCCCGGGCGGCGGCGGGCAGGAGCAGGGTCAAGGCAAGCAGCGTGGGTGGGACGAGGGCATGGGCCGCGCGTCGCATCAGGCCTCCGGAGGCCGGGGAAGGGGTCAGGCCGCGGGTTCGTGCATGCCGTAGCGGCGCTGCACGTAGTCGTCGAGGATGGCGAGGAACTCGGGGACGATGCCGTCGCCCTTGAGGGTGCGGAACAACCGTCCGTCCACGTACACCGGGGCCTTGGGCTCCTCGAATGTCCCGGGGAGCGAGATGCCGAGGTGGGCGTGCTTCGACTCCCCCGGACCATTGACGACGCAACCCATCACGGCCACACGCAGTTCCTCGACGCCGGGATAGCGGTCGCGCCAGACGGGCATCCGGCTCCTCAGGTAGCCCTCGATGTCCTGCGCCATCTGCTGGAAGAAGGTGCTGGTGGTGCGGCCGCAGCCGGGGCAGCTGGTGACCTGGGGCGTGAAGCTCCGGAGGCCGAGCGACTGGAGCACCTGCTGGGCGACCAGGACCTCCTCGGCGCGGTCCCCGCCGGGCGCGGGCGTGAGCGAGACCCGGATCGTGTCGCCGATACCCTCCTGGAGCAGGAGGGCGAGGCCGGCCGTGCTGGCGACGACACCCTTCGCCCCCATGCCGGCCTCGGTGAGGCCCAGGTGCAGCGGATAGTCGCAGCGCGCGGCGAGCCGCCGGTAGACGTCCACCAGGTCCTGCACGCCGGAGACCTTGGCGCTCAGGATGATCCGGTCGTGCGGGAGCCCGACATCCTCCGCCAGCTGCGCGGAGCGGAGCGCGCTCTCGAGCATCGCCTCGATGGTCACCTCCCGTGCGTCCACCGGCTCGGGGCGCGCGTGGTTGGCGTCCATCATCTCGGTGAGGAGGTCCTGGTCGAGCGAGCCCCAGTTCACCCCGATCCGCACCGGCTTCCCCTGGGCGATCGCGATCTCGACGATGGTGCGGAAGTTCTCGTCCCGCCGCTTTCCCCCGACGTTGCCGGGGTTGATGCGGAACTTGGCGAGCGCGCGGGCGCACTCCGGGTGCTTCGCGAGCAGGAGGTGGCCGTTGTAGTGGAAGTCGCCGACCACCGGCACGCGCACCCCGAGGCGGTGGAGCCTCTCCACGATCTCCGGCACCGCCACCGCGGCGGCCTCGTTGTTCACCGTGACCCGCACCAGTTCGCTTCCCGCGCGGGCAAGCGCGGCCACTTGGCTCACGGTGGCGGGGACGTCCGCGGTGTCGGTGTTGGTCATCGACTGCACCACCACCGGGTGCGCCGACCCGACCGGCACATCGCCGACGCGGACGGTGGTGGTGGGGCGGCGGGGGGTTGGGGGCATCCCCTCAATATAGGGGAGCCGGGAACGGGGAACGGGGAACGGGACGTGCGAGGCGGAGGCTGTTACCGCTCCCTGCTCCCCGCTCCCCGCTCCCCGCTCACCTCAGGCCACCGCCCCCGTCAGGAACCGCAGCAGCTCGTCCCGCACCTCGAAGTAGATCGCCATGGCGTGGGCGTCGCCCTCCACCACGCGGGTGCGGACGTGGGCCAGTCCCTTGCTCCAGGCGCGCGCGTTGTTGGCGCCGTCGAAGACGTCGCCCGCGGAGGTGGCGAGGTACGCCGGCGCCTGCAGCTGTTCCAGCGCCGCGCGCACCCGCTTCGGGCCGTCCTCGGCCAGGGCCGGCGCGCCGGCGGCGCCCAGGGTGGCCACCGCCCGGAGGCCCGGCACGCGCGGGGCGGCCACCAGGACGCCGCTCCCGCCGACGCTCGCCCCGACCAGCACCACCCGGGAGCCATCCACGAAGTTCTGCAGCACCCCCCAGTTCGCCACCCGGAGGATGTCGTCCGGGAGGTGCGCGAAGCCGGCGTGCCGGGCGCTCGCGGTGAAGGCCAGGACGACGCCGGGGAAGGTGAAGTCGCTCGGCGTCTCGATGACGACCGCACCGCCGGCCCCTTCGGTGGACGCCCCGTGGCCGCGCAGGTCGAAGGCGAGGGTGGCGACGCCGGCGGCGAGGAGGTCGTCCACCAGCGGTCCCCACGACGCGCGCGTCGCGGGCCACTGGTGCGCCAGGACGGCGAGGGGAAAGGGACGGTCCGGCGTGCGCCCCGGGTAACGGAGCTCGCCGCGGAGGACGAGCCCGTCGACCGCGCGCAGGGTGAGCTCGAGCGGTGGGAGGACGCGATGGCTCATCGCGCGCCCCTCAGAGGAGGCCGAGCGACCGGATCAGCCGGTCCCACTCCTTCGAGGTCACGGTCCCGTCGTCCCGGAGGGCGCCCAGCACCTTGAGGACGTCGGCGCGGTCCCCGGCCAGGCGGCGGTCCCGCACCTCGCCGATCATCCGGGCGAAGCGCTGCTCGTACTGCAGCTCGGTGATCTGCCCGCTGTTGTGCTCGGCGCAGATCTCGCGGATCTCGCGCGCCAGGCGCTCGGGCTTGATGGGGGTCAGGGCCTCGGGCTGG
>DATIBS010000153.1:0-18321 GCA_035457305.1 Gemmatimonadales bacterium | reverse complement strand
CCACCCTCGAGGAAGTGGTCAAGGAGACGGCCGGATGAGCTTCAACCTGCGCGCGCTGCTCGAGGAGATGATCGACAAGGAGGCCTCCGACCTGCACATCACCGCGGGGGAGTGCCCCAAGATCCGCATCGACGGCGACATCACGTCCAGCTCGGTGACCGAGGTCCTGAGCCCGAAGGACACGCTCCAGCTGGCCTACTCGGTGCTCACCGAGAACCAGAAGAAGCGGTTCGAGACCGAGGACGAGCTCGACTTCTCGTTCGGGATCCAGAACCTGGCCCGCTTCCGCGGCAACGTGTTCAAGCAGCGGGGCTGCGTGGGGCTGGTGATCCGGATGATCCCCTTCAACGTCCGGACCTTCGACGACCTCGGCCTCCCGCCGGTGGTGGCGAAGCTGGCCGAGCGCCCCCGCGGGCTCATCCTGGTGACCGGCCCGACCGGCTCCGGCAAGAGCACCACGCTCGCGGCGATGATCGACAAGATCAACAAGGAGCGGAAGGGGCACATCATCACGGTGGAGGACCCGATCGAGTACATCCACCGGCACCAGGGCTGCATCGTCAACCAGCGCGAGGTCGGCACCGACACGAAGACCTTCGCGAACGCGCTGAAGTACGCGCTGCGCGAGGACCCGGACGTGATCCTCGTGGGCGAGATGCGGGACCTCGAGACCATCGCCTCGGCGCTCACCATCGCCGAGACGGGTCACCTGGCGCTCGCCACGCTGCACACCAACTCGGCGGCGGAGTCCATCAACCGCATCATCGACGTCTTCCCGTCGAACCAGCAGTCGCAGATCCGGGCGCAGCTCGCGTTCGTGCTGGAGGGCGTCGTCACCCAGACGCTGATCCCGAAGGCGCGGGGCCGGGGCCGGGCGCTGGCGGCGGAGATCATGGTGGTCACGCCGGCCATCCGGGCGCTCATCCGCGACGCCAAGATCCACCAGATCTATTCCGCGATGCAGGCCGGCAAGAAGCACGGCATGCAGACGATGAACGACGCGCTGTACCAGCTCTACATGAACCGCGAGATCACCCGCGAGGAGTGCCTCCGCGTGACGTCCGACCCGAACGAGTTCCAGCGGATGATCGGGGAGAACCCGCAGGAGGACCTCGAGATCACGCCGGTGGAGAAGGCCGGCCGCCCGGCCATGCGCCGCTGACCAGGGAGCGCTGAACGATGCCAGTCTACGAGTACACCGCCCGCAACCCGACCACGGGCCAGATCCAGAAGGGCCAGGTCGAGCTCGCCTCCCGCGAGGAGGTGGGGCCGTTCCTGCGCAAGAACCGGATGATCCTGGTGAGCGTGCGGGAGGCCCCCAAGGCCGCCGGCCTCAGCCTGGGCGGCGGCGGGATCCGGACGCGGGACATCGTGATCTTCACCCGGCAGTTCGCGACCATGATCAACGCGGGCCTGCCGCTGGTGCAGTCGCTGACCATCCTGGCGCAGCAGACCGAGAACAAGGCGCTGAAGGAGGTCACCCGCCAGGTGGTCTTCGACGTCGAGGCGGGCAACACCCTGGCCGACGCCCTGGCCAAGCACCCGAAGGCGTTCACCGCGCTCTACGTCAACATGGTCGCGGCGGGCGAGGCGGGCGGCATCCTGGACACGATCCTGATGCGGCTGGCCACCTTCCTCGAGAAGAACGACGCCCTCATCCGCCGGGTGAAGGGCGCGATGGTCTACCCCGGCGTCATCTTCTCGGTGGCGATCATCGCGGTGGCCATCCTCCTGGTGTTCGTCATCCCGACGTTCCAGGAGATGTTCGCCTCGGTGAACATGGAGCTGCCGCTCCCCACCCGGATCGTGATCGGGCTCTCCGACGGCCTGATCAACTACTGGTGGATGGTCCTGCTCGGGATGGGCGCGACCGTCTTCCTCATCCGGCGCTACTACGCCACGGCGGAGGGCCGGAAGCGGATCGACGGGATGCTGCTCAACGCGCCGGTGCTGGGCGACGTGCTCCGGAAGGCCGCCGTCTCCCGCTTCACCCGCACGCTGGGCACGCTGGTCTCGTCCGGCGTCTCGATCCTGGACGGGCTCGAGATCACCGCCAAGACGGCGGGCAACCGGGTGGTGCACGACGCCGTGATGGAGTCCCGCGCCTCGATCGCGGGCGGCGAGACCATCGCCGCGCCGCTGGAGCGCTCGAAGGTGTTCCCGCCGATGGTGATCTCGATGATCGCGGTGGGCGAGCAGACCGGCGGGCTGGACGAGATGCTGGCGAAGATCGCCGACTTCTACGACGACGAGGTGGACGTGGCCGTGGCCTCGCTCCTCTCGCTGATGGAGCCGGTCATGATCGTGGTGCTCGGTGTCATCGTCGGCGGCATGATCGTGGCCATGTACCTGCCGATCTTCGACATGATGAACGCCATCCAGTAGCCGGATGGCCGGAGGGCCCCGGGGGCGCGTCGCGGGAAGCCGCGATACCCCCGCGGACACGGGGTCGGTCCCGCGAGGGGCCGGCCCCGTGGCGCGTTCGGCGGGCAGGGGCCGGAGGACTCCGGGCCACCCCAACTTCGCCCCGCGACCTACTTCCGCCGCCGGTGGGTCAGCTCCACGACCTTGACCGACGGACCCCCGCCGGTGTGGGCGGCGTCGTGGAAGACGACGTCGGTGACGTAGGTGTCCGGGTCCACGAAGCGGAGGTGAAGGGTGTAGACCTGGGTCATCCCCGTGATCGGATCATCGTCGGTCCCGTCCATCGCCACCGTCCGCGTGGCCGGGTCCATCCTCCCCGCACCGGTCACGTAGTAGGTGCCGAAAGTGTCGTAGCCCACCACGGTGTACTTCCGGTGCCGGCGGTCGAAGCCGTAGATGGCGAGGGACTCGATCGGCATCCCCATCATCTCGCCGCTCGCCCGGCTCTCCAGGAAGCGGCCGCCGAGGATCGCGCGGTTCTCGGCGGGAAAGGCCAGCGCCATGGGCTCCGCGCCGGGGGTGCTCCAGATCCGCCCCTCGACGTCCCAGGAGCCGGCCAGCGCCATCAGCTCGGCGTGCTCCGGGCCGGGCTGCGCGGCCGCCATCATCTCCCCGGCCATGCGCTGGCGCTCTTCGGCGGAGGGGGGAACCTGGGCCGCGGCCGGCACGGCGGCGAGGAGGCAGGGGACCAGCAGGGTGAGCGCGCGCATCGGGGGCTCCGGAGGGGACAGGGGTGGACCGGACGGACGGCCTGAGGGTGGCGGCCCGGGTCCGGCCCCGTCAAGGAGCCGGGGGGCACCCGGTTGGTGACGCCGGCCCCTGCGGCGAGGCGTGCAGGGGTGCAGATTGGCGCGACCGGGCGCCCCGCCCGGCCGCCTTGGGAGGCCCGATGCAGCTCGACCGCGCCGCGCACTACGCCGTGATCGGCCTCTTCTTCATCCTGGCCGGCTGGGTCGTCTCCCGGTCGCCCGCGATCGTGAACCCGATCCTGCTCGCCATCCTCCTCAACTACCTCTTCAGCCCGCTGGTCCGGCGGCTCCGCCGGCGGCGCGTCCCCGGCGCGGTGAGCGCCACGCTCTTCCTGGTGCTGCTCTTCACGGGGGTCGGCGCGGCCACGGTGGCGCTCGCCCGCCCCGCGGCGGCGTGGATCGAGCGCATCCCGGAGAGCCGAGACCGGCTCCGGGAGCTCACGCGGGAGATCCAGAAGCGGGTGCGTCCGGTGATGGAAGCGGCCACCGAGGTCCAGGAGGCAGCCCGGGAGATGGAGGGTCCCCGTCGCCGGGCCCAGGAGGTGAAGGTGGCGGAGGCCACCCTGGTCAAGCGGATCGCGGACCACGCCACGACCATCCTCGGCGGCGCGGTGATGACGTTCTTCCTCGCGCTCCTGCTGCTCGCGCCCGGCGACGTGTTCCAGCAGAAGCTGCTGAAGCTCTTCCCCGCGGCCCGGACCCGGGAGCAGCTCCAGTTGATGAGCGACCAGGTGGAGCAGCAGGTCTCCCGCTATCTCGGCTCGGTGGTCCTGATCAACGCGGGGGTGGGTGCGGTGACCGGGCTCGCGATGTGGCTCACGGGCCTGCCCAATCCCGCCCTCTGGGGGGTGGTGGCGGGGGTGCTCAACTTCGTGCCCTACCTGGGCGCGGTGGCCACCGTGGCGATCATCGGGCTCGCGTCGCTCCTCACCTTCGATGACCTCGCCCGTGCCGCGGTGCCGCCGCTCGTCTTCCTCGGACTCAACCTGCTCGAGGGGAACGTGGTCACGCCGAAGCTGGTGGAGCGCTGGCTCAAGCTCAACGCGGTGGCGAGCTTCCTCGCCGTGATCATCCTCTGGGCCCTGCTCGGGATCCCCGGCGCCCTGATGGCCGTGCCGATCCTGGTGGTGGTCAAGGTGGTCTGCGACCACGTGGAGTCGCTGAAGGGGATCGGGACGTTCCTCGGGGCGTGAGGCCCCGCACCCCCCCCGGCGGGACGGCGGGACGACGGGACGGCTCAGCGGCCCGGCTTCTTCGCCTTCCCTGGCGTCCGGGAATTCCGGGCGGCCTCCGCGGCCCGCGCGAACTCCGCCATCGGCACCCCGGCGATGATCCGGCCGATGGCGTCGAGCGGCAGGTCGTCCGCCCGCTTGAAGTGGATGCAGGCCTTGCCCATGTCGAGTTTCTTGCCTGCCGCGGTGAAGGCCTGCTCCAGCTCCTCGAGCCGGCCGGGGTCCATGTAGACCGACATCAGGTGCAGGGTGAAGTAGTTCTTCTGCGCTGCGAGGCCGGCGTAGCAGAGCGGCTGCCCGTTGTACGTGTCCGCCACGACGCTGAGCGGCACGACCCACCCGATCATCCCCCATCCCATTCCCTCGGTGTAGCCCTTCGGCATGTGCTTCCGGACCACGCGGAGCACCTTCTCCAGCTCCGCGCGACGCTCGGGAGGCTGCTCGTCGAGGTACGCGGCGACGGTACTGGCCTTGCTCTGGGGCATGGAATCCTCCGTGTTGGGCGACTCGGCGGCTCAGCGCGGCAGGGCCACGAGGCCGGCGGGCACGCGCCGGAGCCCGGCCCACGCGGTCGCCTCGCCGGCGGCGTCGCGGAGGAGCAGCTGCCCGGAGAGGCCGCCGTCGAGCAGCACCGCGCGGCGGCAGCCGAGTCCGCCCATCAGGGCCGCCATCTCGGGAGTCGTGAGGCCGAAGGGGAGGCGCTCGAGCGCGCCGCCCAGTCCCTCGAATCGGGTGAGCGCCACGAGCCACCGTCCGTCCCGCAGTTCGCAGAGGGCGAGGCGCGAGTCGCGGTGGGTCAGGTTGACGCCGGAACCCTCGGTGCGAAGCGCCGCGGGCACGGCGCCGTCGTCGAGGAGCACGGCGGGGTACGACTGGAACGCCGTGCGGATGCCGCCCCGGGCGCGCACGGCGGCGATGCTGTCGGGGGCCACGAACCGGAGCGCGCCGCCGTCGTCGGCCACGACCGCCGGCGCGAGCGGGCCACTGCCGGGTGGCCGCAGCTCGACTCCGTCCTGCACCATCCAGCCCCACGGACCGGCCGGGGTGAACTGGCCGGCGTTGAGGGCCAGCAAGGCGTCGACCGGTGCGTCCTCCACCGACCACCGGTCGGGCCGGTTGAGCCGGTCGGGCGTGTAGGCGAGCCGGAGGTCCACCGCCTCGGGCGCGAACCGCGCGAGCACCACCCGGATCCGCCAGGCCTCGGCGTCGCCCGAGAGGCGGAGCTCGCCCGCCTCGAGCCCGGCGGCAAGGGGCCGCCAGGCCACGGCGGCGGCCAGCAACGGGTGCGCCGCCGCCCACCGGGTGGGGGCGCGATCCGCCCGCCACCAGGTCCGCCACTCACCTCCCGCGTGCACCGCGAGCACCGGCGCCCGCCCGGGAGCCGGCGCCGGGGCCGCGGCCGGGGGGCCCGCGAGCGCGAGGGCGAGGAGGAGGAGGGCGGCGGGCACGATCCGGCTCAGTAGCGCCGGAGCACGTCGGCGTAGGGTTCGAGCTCCGGCCGCTTCGCCTTGAGGGTCTCGACCTCAGCGTCGGTGTAGATCATCCGGCCGTAGCTCCGCTGGTCCACGACGAACGGGACCACCCGCTCGCGCAGGATCGCGTACTGCACATCGGTGAAGCCGCTCGCCTGCATCCCCGCCTCGCGCACGCTCCGGTAGTCGAGCGGGGTCTTCATCGCCGGGTAGGGAGGTTCCACCGGCTCCTCCCCGCACTTGGCCTTCGCCTGGGCGGGAGCGGCGTTCCCGACCGCCACGGCGCGCTGGGCCATCGGGGCGGTGGCGGCCGCGATGGAATCGGCGAGCCGCTTCACCTCGGCCATGTCCCCGCGCGCCTGCGCGGCACGGACCCGTTCGGCCACCGCCTCGAGCCGCGCCTGGTCCGCTGCCGTCGGGGCCGGGCCCATCTCCGCCTCGGCCTGGCGGGCGACGCCCTCCGTGCACCGCTTCCACTCCTTGTAGCGCGGTTCCCACTCCCGGCGGGCCCGCTCGTGCGCCTTGCGCGCGGCCTCGTTCTCCCGGTCGATGGCCTCGAGGTCCTGGGCCTCGACGCGGGCGCCCATCGCCTGCTCGGCGGCGAGTCCCTTGACCAGGCGGTCGACCGACGCCGGCGTGATCTCCAGCACCTGGGCGTCGAACCGGACGTCACCGGTGCGCGGGCCGGCCGCGGGGGCGGCCGGTGCCCCCGCCGCCTGGGCGGCTGCCGCGACCGGGCTCTTCACCTTCGGGATCTTGATCTGGGCCGCGGCCGGCGTGGCGACGAGGCATGCGAGCAGGCTGGCGAGGGCTACGGTCGGGCGCATCAGGGGGGGTCCTCACGGATGGGCGTTGGTCGGGCCGAGCAATGTAATGCGGGCGGGGACCCCCGCCATATGTCGCCGGGGACGCGCGGCCGGGCGGGAGCGCGGCCTCCGGCAGGAGGCGCCGGACATGCTATCTTGGTGCATCCCTACCCCCTCCCCGAACCGCCCCACGTGAGCCTCGGCATCCTCGACCTCGCCGGCCGGGACGGCGGCTTCCTGCGCCGCCGCGCCGCCAGCTACCTCCCCGAGCGAGGGGACGTCCACGTCCCGGCCCAGCTCATCCGCCAGGCGGGGCTCCGCCCGGGCGACGAGGTGGACGGCGAGACCGGTCCCGGTTCGAAGGGCCGGGGGCCCACCCTGGTCCGGGTGAGCATCGTGAACGGGCGGCCGGCGGCGGAGGCGCTCCGCCGGCCGGACTTCGCCCGGCTCGGCGCGATCCATCCGCGGGAACCCCTCCGGCTCGAGTGCGGGATCATCCGCCAGGGCCAGCCCGACTTCACCAATCGCGTCATCGACCTCCTCTGTCCCTTCGGCAAGGGGCAGCGGGGGCTGATCGTGGCGCCGGCCAAGGCGGGGAAGACGACGGTGCTGCAGGGGATCGCCCAGGGAATCGCGCGGAACCATCCCGAGGCGGCGCTCTTCATCCTCCTGGTGGACGAGCGGCCGGAGGAGGTGTTCGAGATGGAGGCGGCGGGGGCGGGCGAGGTGATCGCGTCCACCTTCGACCATCCGGCCACGCGGCACGTGGCGGCGGCGGAGCTGGTGCTGGAGCGGGCACGGCGGCGGGTGGAGGAAGGCCAGGACGTGGTGCTCATCGTGGACTCGCTCACCCGGCTCGCGCGGGCGTACAACACGGTGGAGAAGGGGACCGGCCGCACGCTCTCCGGCGGGCTCGACGCCCAGTCGCTGGAGAAGCCGAAGAAGTTCCTCGGCAGCGCGCGCGCGGTGGACGCCGCCCAGGGCGGCGGCTCGCTCACCATCGTGGCGACGGCGCTGGTGGACACCGGCAGCCGGATGGACCAGGTGATCTTCGAGGAGTTCAAGGGGACGGGGAACAGCGAGCTGGTGCTGAGCCGCGAGCTCGCGGAGCGGCGGATCTTCCCCGCGATCGACCTCGCGGCGAGCGCCACGCGGCGGGAGGAGCTGCTGCTCTCCCCGGAGGCGCTGGCGGCGAGCCACGCGCTCCGGCAGCGATTCGCCGGGATGCCGGTGGCCTCGGCGATGCAGGCCCTGCTGGCGGACCTGCGCCGGGAGCGGACGGACGCGGAGCTCTTCCGGGCGCTCGCCGCCGGATGACGCCGCGCCGGTGAGCGGCGGCCGCCCGCGGGTGGCGGTCGTCGGCGCGGGCGCGGCCGGGCTCGTGGCCGCGATCGCCGCCGCCGGCGCCGGGGCGGAGGTGGTGCTGCTCGAGCGCACCGCCGACGGCGGGCGGAAGATCCTGATCAGCGGGGGCGGCCGCTGCAACATCCTCCCCGCCCGGCCGGACGAGGCGCGGTTCGTGACCGACTCCTCGCCCCACACCCTCCGCAACATCCTCCGGAGCTGGCCCCACCGCGAGCAGGTCGCGTTCTTCGAGCGCGAGCTCGGGCTGCCGCTCGTGGAAGAGGAGGAAACGGGGAAGCTCTTCCCGGCGTCCAACCGGGCGCGCGACGTACGGGACGGGCTCGTCCGCCTGGCGGAGGGCCGGGGCGCGCGCTTCGTGCCGCGGACGCTGGTGACCGACCTCGCGCCGGAGGGCGGTCGCTGGCGGGTCTCGCTCGAGGATGCCGCGCCGCTCGAGGCGGACCGCGTGATCGTCGCCACCGGCGGGCTCTCGGTGCCGCAGACCGGGAGCGACGGCATCGGGCTCGCGATCCTCCGGCGCCTGGGCCACGCGGTCCATCCGACCTATCCCGCGCTCACCCCACTCACCGCCGAACCGCACCCCTTCGCCGCGCTCGCCGGGGTGTCGCTCCGGGTGATGATCACGGCAAAGGACGGGAGCCGGGAGGCGCGGTCCGAGGCCGGCTTCCTGTTCACCCACCGGGGCTACAGCGGGCCGGCGGTGCTCGACGTGTCGCACGTGGCGGTGCGGTGCCGCGCCGAGGGCCGGCGGGACGCGCGGCTCACCGTGCGGTGGACGGCGCTCGACGACGCCGGATGGGAGGCGGCGCTCCGCCCCGAGGGAACCCGCACCGTGGCGGGGGCGTTGCGTCGGGAGCTGCCCGAGCGGCTGGCCGACGCCCTCGCCGCGCGGGCCCGCGTCGACCCGGCAACGCCGCTGGCGCAGCTTCGCCGGGAAGACCGGCTTCGCCTGGTGGCCACGCTGCTGCACGGTGAGCTCCCGTGGACCGGGGACGAGGGCTACCGGAAGGCCGAGGTGACCGGCGGCGGAGTCGGGCTGGCGGAGGTGGATCCCCGGACGCTCGAGAGCCGCCGGCAGCCGGGGCTCTTCATCTGCGGCGAGGCGCTCGACGCCTTCGGACCGATCGGGGGCTACAACTTCCTCTGGGCCTGGGCCACGGGCCGCGCCGCCGGGCTCGGCGCGGCGCGGGGACAGTGAGGACGTGCCATGTACGACGTCATCGTCATCGGCGGGGGCTCGGCGGGCCTGAGCGCCGCCCTGGTGCTGGGCCGGTCGCGCCGGCGCACCCTGGTGCTAGACGGCGGGCCGCCGCGGAACGCGCCGTCGCCCGCCGCCCACAGCGTGTTCACCCGCGACGGGACGCCGCCGGGCGACCTGCTCAATGTCGCGCGCTCCCAACTGGCGCCCTACGGCAGCGTCTCGGTGCGCGAGGGGCGGGCCGAGCGGGCGCGCGGTACGGGTGGGTCGTTCGTGGTGGACCTCGGGGATGGCAGCGAGGTGCGGGCGCGCCGGCTCCTCCTCGCGGTGGGGGTCCGGGACGAGCTGCCGCCGATCGAGGGCCTCGCCCCGCTCTGGGGCCGGGGAGTGCTGCACTGCCCCTATTGCCACGGCTGGGAAGTGCGCGACGAGCCCCTCGCGGTCCGGGCGCGGGGGGCGCAGGCGATGGAGCTGGTGCCGCTCGTCCTGCAGTGGAGCCGTGACCTGGTGCTGTGCAGCGACGGGCCGAGCGAGCTGGCGCCGGCCGAGCTCGATGCGCTGGCGCGCGGCGGGGTGCGCGTCATCGAGACGCCGATCCGGCGGCTGGAGGGCAGCGCCGGCCTGGAGCGGATCGTGTTCACCGACGGCCACGTGGAGCCGCGGCGGGCGCTGTTCCTCAGGCCGCCGCAGGCCGTCGGGTGCGACCTTCCGGCGCAACTCGGCTGCGAGCTGACCGAGGCGGGCCACATCGCCGTGGGGGTGGATCACCGGACGTCGGTCCCGGGGGTCTACGCCGCGGGGGACGCGGCGTCCCCGTTCCAGCAGGTGGTCGTGGCCGCGGCGTCGGGCGCGCTGGCCGCGATCATGCTGAATCGCGACCTGGCCCAGGAAGACTTCGCGGCGGGGCCGAAGCCGGCCCGCTGACCCCCCGGCGCGGGAGCCGGGGGCGTGGTGGGGCGGGCCGGGGCCTACCTCTCCCGGGCCCGGCGAGCGGCGAGCACCGCATCGAGCGACGGCGCGCCGCCGCCCGCAAGCGCGAGGGTCGCCGCGGCGCCGGCCAGCAGCAGCTCGAACTCGAACCCGTCGGGCGCGAAGAACCCGCCCGCGAAGCGGACCAGCACGATGGCGCCCAGCATGTCGAGGAGGAAGAGCAGCCCCAGCGGCCGGGTGAAGAGCCCTGCCACCAGCGCGACGCCCCCGGCGAACTCGAGGATCGCCACCGCCGGCCCGGACACGCCCGGCAGCGGCGCGCCGACCTGGGTGAAGTAGCCGGTTACCCCGGCGAATCCGAACTCGAAGAGCTTCTGGCAGCCGTGCGCCGTGAAGATGGCGCCGGTGACGACCCGGAGCAGGGCGAGGCCGGTGGCGTTCGGGGTCACGGGAGGTCCTCCGGGCGCGAGGGGGACGCGTGGGCCGGGGAGACGGCGAGGTCCGCGCGGCCGGGCCGCGCGCCGGTGAGCCACGCCTTGAGCCGGTCGCCGCCGCGCTGCGCCAGCACGTAGGCGCTCGGGACCACGAACAGGGTGAGCAGGGTGGACACGGTGAGCCCGCCCACCACCGCGATGGCGAGCGGCTGCATCAGCTCGGAGCCCTCGCCGAGCCCGAGGGCCAGGGGCAGCATCCCGAGGACGGTGGTGAGCGTGGTCATCAGGATCGGCCGGAGCCGCACCGCGCCGGCGTCCACCACCGCCTGCAGCATCGGGATGCCCGCCTCCCGCCGGTACTGCTCGACGTACTCCACCAGCAGGATCGCGTTGTTCACCACGATGCCGGCGAGGAGGATCACGCCGAGCAGCACCGGCGCGCTGAGCGGCGTGCCGGTGAGCCGGAGCCCGAGCCCCACCCCGACGAGCGAGAGCGGGATCGCCACGAGGATCACCAGCGGGTTGATCAGGCTCTCGTACTGCAGCGCGAGCACGACGAAGACGAGGAAGACGGCGAGCAGCACCACCACGGCGAGCTGGCGGTTGTTGTCGCGGATCGCCTCCTCCTCGCCTCCGAGCAGGATCGCGTAGCCGTCGGGCAGCTCGAGCCCCGCCAGCCGCGCACGGATCGAGTCGTTCACCTCGCCCACCGGGGCCACCTCGGTGACCACGTCGCCGCTCAGCTGGAGCAGGCGGTTCTGGTTCTCGCGGCGGATCTCGCCGGGGCCGACCGCCGTGGCCACCTCGGCCACGTCGCGGAGGAAGATCGGGGCGCCCCCGCCCTCGCCGCCCCCGGGGAAGAGCGCCACCGCGCCGAGGTCCTCCGGGCTGGTGAAGCGGGAGCGGGGCAGCATGACCCGCACGTCGTACTCGCGGTTCCCCTCGGTGTAGCGGGTGGCGATGGTGCCGTCGAGCGCGGTACGGAGCGTCTGGCCCACCTGGGCGACGCTCAGCCCGAGGTAGCCGGCGCGCTCCCGGTCGAGCCGCACGGTGAGCTGGGGGCTCGGCTCCTCGGTGGCGGCCTCGAGGTTCTCGAGGCCGGGCACGCCGGCGAGGCGGGTTTCCACCAGCCGACCGAGCCGCTCGAGCTCGGCGAGGTCGTCGCCGAAGATCTTGACCGCCACGTCCACCCCTGACGCCGAGGTGCGGAGCCCGCGGATCCGGGGGGGACGGACGAAGACCCGCGCCCCCGCGAACCCGCGCTCGTCGATGCGGCGCTGCAGGTCGGTCACCCACTCGTCGGCGCTCATCCGGCGCTCCGACGGTGGCACCAGCCGGATGTCCATCGAGCCGCGGCCGGAACGGGAGGCGGTCGCCCCGCCGAAGAGGAACCCGCCGGCGGTGGTGAAGACGGTCCGGACGTGCGGCATCTCCCGCACCATCGCCTCGATCTCGAGGGCGAGGGCGTTGGTCTGCTCCGGCGTGCTGCCGGGCGGCAGGTTGAAGCCGACCCCGACGCCGCCGTCGTCCACCTGGGGGAGGAACTCGGTGGGCAGGCCGCGCACGAGGAGGAGCGCCAGGACGAGCGCCGCGAGCGCGCTCCCCAGGACTCCCCACGGGCGCCGCAGCGATGCCGTCGCGGTGCGGCGGTATCCGGTGCGGAGGCGGTCGAGGCCCCGGTCGAACGCCACGAGCGGACGGGACGCCGCGAGGCCGCTGGTGAAGCGCACCCGGGCGAGCTGGGCCGAGAGCATCGGCACCAGGGTGAGCGCCACCGCGAGCGAGGCGAGGATGGCGAACGAGATCGTGAGGATGAGCTCGTTGAACAGGAGTGCCGCGAGCCCGCTCACCAGGAGGAAGGGGAGCACCGCGGCGAGGTTCGTGGTGGTCGAGGCGGTGACGGCGCTGGTCACCTCCGCCGCGCCCACGTGCGCCGCCTCGACCGGGTCCGCGATCCCCTCGTCCCGCTTCCGGAAGATGTTCTCCAGCATCACGATGGAGTTGTCCACCAGGAGGCCGACGCCGAGGGCGAGCCCGCCCAGCGACATGATGTTGAGCGTCAGGTCGGCGAGGCCCATCAGCACGAACGTGGCGAGGATCGCGAGCGGGATCGCGAGCCCGATGACCACCGTCTTCCGAAGCGAGCCGAGGAAGAGGAAGACGACGAGCATGGAGAGGACGGCGCCGAAGAGGGCAGCGTCCCGGACGGAACCGAGCGAGCTCCGGATGAACGTGGCCTGGTTCTGGATCACCCGGTAGGAGAGCTCCCGGGGGATGAAGCCGGTGGCGGCGAGCGACTCGAGCCGCCCGGCCACCCCGTCGGCGATGGCGACGGTGTTCGCGTCGGGCTGCTTCCGGATCGAGACCTTCACCGCGGGCACGCCGTCGAGCCGGGCCCAGAGCCGCTGCTCCTGGTGGGTGTCGCGGACCGAGGCCACCTCGGCGAGCGGCACCCGGCGCCCCCCGACGTCCAGCAGGACGGCGCGGATGTCGTCCACCGTGCGGAACTTGCCCGCGGTCTTGCCCACCAGCTCGCGCTCCGCCGAACCGACCCGGCCGGCGGCCACGTCCTGGTTCGCGGCGCGGAGCGCCTCGATCACCTGGGAGACGGTGAGGCCGTAGGACTGCAGCCGCTCCTGGTCGAGCACCACCTGGATCTCCCGCACCAGCCCGCCGGAGACGTCCACCGAGGCGACCCCCTCGACGGTGAGGAGCTGGGGGCGGAGCCGGTCCTCGACCCAGGTCCGGAGCGCGACCAGGTCGCCCGAGGCGGAGGAGAAGGCGGCCTCGAAGATCGGGATCTGGGACGGATCGGACTTCCGGATGGTGGGCGGGTCGGCCTCCTCGGGGAGCGCGGCGCGGGCGCGATCGAGGCCGGTGGAGGCGTCCTGCAGCGCGAAGTCGATGTTGGTGCCGTAACGGAAGTCGAGGTTGATCCCGACCCGGCCCTCCTGGATCTCGGCCTCGAGCCGCGTGAGGTCCTCGGTGGTGGCGAGCGCCGCCTCGAGCGGCTTGGCCACCGTCTCCTCCAGCACGCCCGGCTCCACCCCGGGGTTGTTCACGTTGACCCGCACCTGCGGGTAGACGATGCGCGGCAGGAGGTCGAGCGGGAGTCGCCGCACGAAGATCGACCCCAGCACCAGGATCACGGACGTGGCCGCGAGGGTGCCGATGGGCCGGCGGATGGCCCAGGACGGGAGGCCCTTCCGCTTCACTGCCCGTCCCCTCCCGGCGGCGGGGCGGGCCGGCCGGCCGGCTCGACGGCCGCGCCGGGACTGGTGACGATCCGGACGGCGGCGCCATCGCGGAGCGTGCCGGCGCCCGCCACGACGACGGTGTCGCCGGGCGTCAGCCCCTCGCGGATCTCCACCCGGCCCTGCAGGACCTCGCCGCGGCGCACCGCGCGCCGCGCGGCGCGACCGTTCGCCACCACGTACACCGCGGCCCCGCCCGCGCCCTCCACGACGGCGCCGGCCGGCACCAGCAGGACCCCGGTCCGGGGCCGGAGCCGGAAGGTGAGCCGGGCGAGGTAGCCCGGCCGCGCCTCGCGGGCGGCGGTGCCGGTGAGCGCCACCTCCACCGGGACGAGCCGCGTGACCGTGTCGGCGGAGGGGAAGATCCGGCGGATGCGCCCGGCCAGCGGGCGGCCCGCGAGCGCGTCGAGCGCCACCGGCACCGAGTCGGCCACCGAGAGCGCGCTCACGTCCAGCTCCGACACCGGCACGCGCACGACCAGCGTCGAGAGGTCGCCGATGGTGAAGAGGCGGGTCTGGCCCGCGACGATGTCCCCGGCCTCGACGCGCTTCTCCAGCACCACGCCGTCCACCGGCGACCGCACCGTGGCGTAGCCGAGCCGGGTGCGGAGCTGGTTCCGGATGGCCTCCGCGGCGATGAACGCCGCCTGGTCGCGGTCGTACTCCGCCTCCGTGATGTACTCCTGCGCCCGGAGCCGTTCGGCCCGCTCGGCGTTCCGCCGCGCCACCTCGAGCGCCGCCTCGGCGCTGGTGAACTGGGCGGCGATTTCGCGGTCGTCCAGCCGGGCGAGCACGCCGCCCTCCCGGACCCGGCTGCCCTCCTCCGCCTCGATCGAGAGGACGGCGCCGGCGAGCTGGCTGTTGATGCCGACGCTGCGGATGGGCTCGACGGCGCCGGTGACCGTTACCGTGCGGGTGGCCTCCCCCAGGGCCGCTACCGCGACCTCGACCGGGATCGTCCGTTCCTCCGGTGCCGCGCGCGCGGCGGCATCGTCGTTGCCGCCGCAGGCGATGAGCGCTCCCGCGAGGAGCGCCGCCGGCGCGGCGAGCGGGAAGGGATGCGTGGGGGATGTGGCTGGAGGCACCGGCAACCGGGGGCTGTCAGGACGAGTGCGGAGCGACTCCGGGGTATCAAGAATCCCTACGCGCGAGCCCGATCCGGCGTTGCAACCCCAAGGCGCGTCTGGCGTTCGCCGGCCCCGCGAGGAGGCCGTGAGCCTATCGGACGGCCGTGCGGTACTTCGCACCCCAGGTCCGGAGGTCCTCGATGATCGGGAGCACGCTCCGGCCGAGGCGCGTGAGGCTGTACTCGACGTGGCGGGGGCGGGATTCACGGGCCACGAGTCCGGCGTCCTCCAGCTGGCGAAGCTGCCGGACCAGCATCGGCGGGGTGATATCGCCGAGGGCGGCCTCGAGATCCACGTACCGCTGGGAACCGGTGGCGAGGAGGGCGAAGATGGGCGGCTTCCACTTGCCGCCCAGGACTTCGATCGCGATCTCGGCGGGGTCCAGGTACTGGGTGCCGCGGAACCGGAAGGGGCGCATCGAAGCTTTCCCGCGTGAAAGTCACGGGCAAGAGAGTACCCGCGGGACGGGCGCGGTCAAGGGGCGGGCATTGCCGCCCCCCCGGCGCGGCGACGATGTTTCGGCGATGGCCCCCCTCGCCCCGGTGCCGCTCCCGCTCCTCGCCGACCTGCGCCGCGCCGTTCCCGACCCGCGGCGGCTCCTGGTCCGGCCCCTCGAACGCATCGCCTTCGCCTCGGACGCCTCCTGCTACCGGCTGGTGCCGCTGGCCGTCGTGCTGGCCCGCGGGGTGGAGGAGGTGCGGGCTCTCTTCACGGTCACCGCGCGGCACGGCGTCCCGCTCACCTTCCGCTCCGGCGGGACGAGCTTCTGTGGCCAGGCGGTGACCGACGGGGTGCTGGTGGAGGTCCGGCGGTTCTGGCGGGACGTGGCGGTGGAGGAGGACGGGCGGCTCGTGCGGGTGAAGCCGGGGATGATCGGCGGCGACGTGAACCGGGTGCTCGCCCGGTACGGCCGGCGGATCGGCCCCGATCCCGCCAGCATCAACTCCTGCACGCTGGGCGGGATCCTGGCGAACAACTCGAGCGGAATGTGCTGCGGCGTGGAGCAGAACGCCTATCACACCCTCGAGTCCATCACCTTCCTCCTGCCGTCGGGGACGCTGGTGGACACCGCCGAACCCGGCGCGGAGGCGCGGTTCGGCGCCGCGGAGCCGGGGCTGGCGGCCGGGCTCCTCGGGCTCCGGCGCGACCTCCTCGCGCGGCCCGAGCTCGCCGAGCGGGTGCGGCGGAAGTACCGGATGAAGAACACCGTCGGGTACGGCCTCAACGCCCTCCTCGACTACGAGCGCCCGCTGGACATCCTGGCGCACCTGCTGGTCGGCTCCGAGGGCACGCTGGCCTTCACCGCGGAGGCGGTGCTCCGCACCGTCCCGGCGCTCCCGCGCCGGCTCACCGCGCTCCTCACCTTTCCCGGGCTGCACGCCGCGTGCGCGGCGATCGTCCCGTTCCGCGAAGCCGGCGCCCGCGCGCTCGAGCTGATGGACTGGGCCTCCATCGTGGCGGTCTCGGGCAAGACGGGGATCCCGGTGCACGCGGCGGCCCTGCCGCCCGGCGCGGCGGCCCTGCTGGTCGAGTTCCAGGCCGACACGGCGGGCGAGCTGGACGGGTTCGAATCGGCGGCGGTGGCCATCGCGGCCCGCCTGCCCCTGCTCGAGGCGGCGCGCTTCACCCGGGATCCGGAGGCGATCGCCCGGATCTGGCACGTACGGGAGGGGCTCTACCCCGCGGTGGCGGTGCCGCGGCCGAGCGGGACGACCGCGATCATCGAGGACGTGACGTTCCCGGTCGAGCGGCTGGCCGACGCCGCCACCGACCTGCGCGCGCTGCTCGAGGCGCACGGCTATTCCGACGCGATCATCTACGGGCACGCGAAGGACGGCAACCTCCACTTCGTCCTCAACCAGGCGTTCCGCACCCCCGCGGACACCGACCGCTACGCGCGGATGATGGACGCCGTGGCGGACCTGGTGATCGGGAGGTACGACGGCGCGCTCAAGGCGGAGCACGGCACCGGCCGCAACGTGGCGCCCTTCGTGGAGACCGAGTGGGGCGCGGACGCGATGGGGCTGATGCGGCGGCTCAAGGCGCTCTGCGACCCGACCGGGCTCCTCAACCCCGGGGTGATCCTGCCGGCGCATCCCCGGGCCCACCTCGACGACCTCAAGGCGCTGCCCGCGATCGAGCCCGAGGCCGACCGCTGCATCGAGTGCGGCTTCTGCGAGAAGGTCTGCCCCAGCCGGGAGCTCACCCTGTCGCCCCGGCAGCGGATCGTGGTGCGGCGCGAGCTGGCCCGGCTCCGCGACGATCCCGCCGCGGGCGCCGCCCTCCGGGAGCTCGCGGCGGACTGGCGCTATGCCGGGCTCGACACCTGCGCCGGCGACGGGCTCTGCGAGACGGTGTGCCCGATGGGCATCGACACCGGCGCGCTGGTGAAGGAATTCCGCTGCCACGCGCATCCGCGCTGGCGCCGGCGCGCGGCCGCGGCCGCGGCGCGGCGGTGGGGCGCGGTGGAAGGCGCGGCGCGCACGCTCCTCCGGGCGGGGCACGGGATCGAGCGGCTCGCCGGGCCGCGCGCGATGCCGGCGCTGACCGGGCTCCTCCGCCGGCTGCTGGGCGAGGAGTGGATGCCGGCCTGGGTGCCGGGGGTGCCCCGTGCCGCGAGCCCGCTGCCGTCCGCCGACCCGCCGGCTCCCGACGCGCTCTACTGGCCCTCGTGCACCCTCCGGATCTTCGGCGCGGCCGGGGAGGGCCAGCTCACCGCGCCCGAGGCCATGCTCCGGCTGGCCGAGCGGGCCGGCCTGGCACTCCGGCTCCCCGCCGGCCTCGCGGGCACCTGCTGCGGCACGCCGTGGCACTCGAAGGGGTTCCCCGAGGGCGAGGCGGTGGCGGCCGAGCGCACCCTCGACTTCCTCTGGCGGCATTCGGACGAAGGCCGGCTGACGGTGGTGGTGGAAGGCGCGTCCTGCACCCATGGCCTCCTCGCGGCCCGCGCCGCGCTGCCGCCCGAGGCGCGCGCGCGGTTCGACCGGCTGCGGGTGACGGACTCGGTGCCGTGGCTCCGGGAGGCGGTGCTGCCGAAGCTCCCGCCCCCCCGCCGCGTGGTGCGACTGGCGGTCCACCCCACCTGCGCCACGTGGGAGCTCGGCGACGCGCCGGCGCTCGAGGCGGTGGCGCGCGTGCTGGGAGACGAGGTGCTGCTCCCACCGGTGCCGGCGTGCTGCGGCTTCGCCGGCGACCGCGGCTTCCTCCGGCCGGAGCTCACCGCCAGTGCGCTCGCGCCCGAGGCGGCCCGGCTGGCCGCGGCCGCCCCCGACCTCTGCGTGAGCAGCAACCGCACCTGCGAGATCGGGCTGGCCCGCGCCACCGGGCGGG
>DATIBS010000152.1:0-2770 GCA_035457305.1 Gemmatimonadales bacterium | reverse complement strand
CTGCTGGGCAAGAAGGCTCGGGGAGTGTTCCTCCTGCACTACGGCGACCACCTGTCCGACCCGCTCCAGGATCTCGCGCGAAGCGTATCCGAGCGGCCGCTCCTCGAGCGGGAGAATCGGAAGACGGCCTGAACCGCGGGCACGAGGGAATGCAACGGGGGCGCCGGCTCTGAGCCGGTGCCCCCGAAGTGTTTTCCCCGGACGCCTCTCGCCGAAGGCCGGGGCGACGCGTAGGTTGGGGGGCCCGCCCCCACACCCGGCAAGGAGAGGCTCATGGCGATCAGCTTCGAACCGAAGCGCCTGCTCGACGGGCTCAGGCACCAGCCGATGCTGGGGCTGCTGGTGGCCGTTCCCGCGGTGTTCGTGGCCGAGCGGAGCGCGCCGGAGTCGCACACGCTGCTCTTCGGCCTGTCGGTGCTCGCCATCATCCCGCTCGCCGCCCTGCTCAGCCGGGCCACCGAGTCGGTCGCAGCCCGGACCGGCGACGCCGTCGGCGGCCTCCTCAATGCCACGCTGGGGAACCTGACCGAGCTGGTCATCGCGGTGACGGCCCTGCGCGCGGGGCAGTATCTGCTGGTCAAGGCGTCGGTGGCCGGGGCAATCGTCACGAATTCCCTGTTCATGCTGGGGGCCTCGTTCCTGCTCGGCGGCCTCCGGCATCACGTCCAGGAGTACAACCGGTCGAGCGCGCGGCTGCAGGCCAGCCTGCTGTTCCTCGCCACCATCGCCCTCCTGATCCCTTCGGCGGTCGGGCAGGCGGACGCCGCGCCGGCGGCCGTGTTCACCACCCGGCTGAGCCTGGGCCTGTCGGTCCTGCTGATCGTGGGCTACGCGCTCGGCCTGCTCTTCTCCCTGCGCACCCACCGGGAGTGGTTCGGGAGCGCCGAGCCCGCCGTGGAGCACGAGAAGCCGTGGCCCCTGGGGACGGCGCTGGCCGCACTCGCGGGCGTCACCGTGGTCGTCGCACTGGTGAGCGAGGTCTTCGTCGAATCGGTGCAGATGGCCGCGCCGGCGCTGGGGATGACGCCGGCCTTCGTGGGGTTCATCGTCGTGGCGCTGGTCGGGGGGGCGGCGGAGATGGCGTCGGCCTTCGCCGGTGCCCGGAAGAACCGGCTCGACCTGAGCGTGGGCATCGCCCTGGGAAGCGCGGCCCAGATCGCGCTGTTCGTGGCGCCGGTGCTGGTGCTCGCCAGCTACGTGATCGGCCCCGCGCCGATGGACCTGATGTTCTGGCCCGGGGCGGTCGTGATGATGCTCCTCTCCACCCTGACGGTCACGCTGCTGACCAACAGCGGGCGATCGGCCTGGTTCGTCGGCGTGCTGGCGCTGCTCACCTACGCCGTGTTCGCGATGACGCTCTATCTGCTGCCACCCCGCGCCGCCTGACCTGACCCCCGCCCAGGCTCCGACCATGCCCACCGTTTCCCCAATGCGGGCGCCCGAGCGGCGGGGCCGCACCGGCGTCCTGGAGCCGGTCGAGCGCCTCGCCGAGGTGCTCTTCGGGCTGATCATGGTCCTGGGCTTCACCGGCTCGCTCAGCGCGGCCGAGGCCGGGCAGGCCGAGGTGCGCACGATGCTCTTCGGCGCCCTCGGCTGCAACCTGGCCTGGGGCCTGATCGACGGCCTGATGTACCTCATGTTCTGCCTGGGCGAGCGGTCTGCCGGCCGCCGGATCATGATCGCGGTGCGGGGCGCCGCCTCCCCGCGCGAGGCCCACGACCTCATCGCCGGTGCACTGCCGCCGGTGGTCGCCGAGGCGCTCCGGCCGGAGGACCTGGAGCGGGTGCGGTCGCACCTGGCGGGGCCGGTGGATCTGCCAGGCCGGCCGCGCCTGACGGCCCGGGACTGGTGGGGCGGTCTCGGCGTGCTCCTGCTCGTCTTCCTGTCGACCTTCCCGGTGGTGCTGCCTTTCATCTTCATGGACAACACGCTCCGGGCCCTGCGCGTGTCCAATGCCGTCGCGATCGTGCTCCTCTTCCTCACGGGCTACGCGTTCGGTCGGGCGGCGGACCTTCCGCGCTGGGGCACCGGCGCGGCGATGGTGGTCATCGGGCTGGTGCTGGTCGCGATCACCATGGCCCTGGGCGGGTAGCCAGCCGGGCGAAGGCAGCGGGGGCGCCGGTCCTGAACCGGTGCCCCCGAAGTGTTTCCGCAACCCGCCGTCCTGCCGTCCTGCCGTCCTACCCCAGCGCCTCCCCCACGATCCGCGCCTGCTCCTTCGCGTGTGCCGCCGGATAGCCCTCCGCCGGGCTCGCCCGCTCCGGCCGCCCGACATACGACAGCGTGGCGCCCGCCGGCAGCACCGCCTGCAGCCGCTCGTGCAGGAACCGCCACGCCCCCTGGTTCCGCGGCTCCTCCTGCACCCAGACGATCTCCCGCGCCTTGAGGTGGTTGGCGAGCGTCACCTGCAGCTCCTCCGCCGGGAAGGGATAGAGCTGCTCCAGCCGCACGATCGCCGGCCGCCGCTCCCGCTTCTCCGCCTCCGCCATCAGGTCGTAGTAGACCTTCCCGCTGCAGACCAGCACCCGGGGCGACTCGATCGCCGCCGGGTCGTCCAGCACCGCGCGGAAGGCGCCGCCGGTGAGGTCGGCGAGCGAACTCGCCGCCGCCGGGAGCCGGAGCAGGCTCTTTGGTGTCAGCACGACCAGCGGCCGCCGCCGCGGGTCGCGCGCCTGCTTCCGCAGCAGGTGGAAGAACTGCGCCGGTGTGGTGCAGTTGGCCACCCGGAAGTTCCCCTCCGCCGAAAGCTGGAGGAACCGCTCCAGGCGCG
>DATIBS010000151.1:0-7663 GCA_035457305.1 Gemmatimonadales bacterium | reverse complement strand
CGGACCAGCTCGGCCGCGCCCGACTCGGTGGCGACGTTGCCGGCCACCAGCTGCACCTCGGGGAAGGCCTGGCGCAGGAGCTCGAGGGTGTCGAGCACCCCCTTGCTGTGGCCGTGGGCCGAGTCGATCACCAGCGCGTCGGCCCCGGCGTCCACCAGCGCCTGCGCGCGCGCCTTCGCCTCCGGGGTGCCGCCCACCGCCGCCGCCACCCGGAGCCGGCCGTGCTGGTCCTTGTTGGCGTCGGGATGCGCCCGCCGCTTGAAGATGTCCTTGACCGTGATGAGGCCCCGGAGCACGCCCTTCGCGTCCACCACCGGGAGCTTCTCGATCCGGTGGGTGGCGAGGATCCGCTCGGCGTCGTCGAGGCTGGTCCCCACCGGCGCGGTGACGAGGTTCTCCTTCGTCATCGCCTCGCGGATCGGCTGCTCCAGGTTGCGCTCGAACTGCAGGTCGCGGTTGGTGATGATGCCGATGAGCCGGCCCTCGCCGTCCACGATCGGCACGCCGGAGATCCGGAAGCGCGACATCAGGGCCGCCGCGTCGCGGAGCGGGCGGTCGGGCCCGAGGGTGATCGGGTTCATGATCATCCCGCTCTCCGAGCGCTTCACCCGGTCCACCTCGGCGGCCTGCCGGTCCACCGGCATGTTCTTGTGCAGCACCCCGATCCCGCCGGCCCGGGCCATCGCGATGGCCATCTCCGCCTCGGTCACGGTGTCCATCGCCGCGGAGACCAGCGGGACGTTGAGCGGGATGCCGCGGGTAAAGCGGCTGGCGGTGTTGACCTCGCGGGGATGGACCAGGGACTCGCGGGGGACGAGCAGGACGTCGTCGAAGGTGAGGGCGTGGCCCGGACGGATGCGCGTCATGTCTGGCTGGACTCCGGATGCACGACGGCCTGCCGGAGGCGCGGTGGCGCGCTCGGCAGGCCGGGAGAGATCGCTGCTGGACCCATCCGGAAAGTTAGCCGGGCGGGTCGGGGTCGGGCAAGTCGGCCGGGGGACTGGAGGGCTGGATGGCTGGCGGGGCGTCACCCGACGGTCCGACGACCCGACTGTCCGACTGTCCGACCGCCTTCACCGCCTCCTCCACCGCCGCCTGGCCGGCCGCGGCGACGCCCTTCATCAGCTTGCTCGCGGTGTCCATCACCGACATGGTGCCGCTCACCGCCTTCACCGGCAGCTTCCCGGCGCGCATCACGTCCTCGACCGTCTCGGTGAACTTCTCGAGGAGCCCGCCCGTCGCCGCCCGCCGGCCGTAGCGGCTCTCCAGGAACTCGACGTAGTCGAGCACCTGGTAGGCGCGCTCGTCGTCGAGCGACTCCAGCTTGCGGAGGAGGCGTTGCTTCAAGAGATCGTTGATCATCCGGCTTCCGCTTTCTGGGGAACGGGGAGCGGGGATCGGGGAGCGGGCCACCCCACCACCGTTCCCCGTTCCCTGTTCCCCGTTCCCCGTTCCCCTATTCGACCACCTCGACGAGCTCGACGACCGGATTCGGCAGCCACCGCGTGCTCGCCGCGCGGAGGAGGGCCCGCGCGGTGAACTCCGAGAGCGGCGCCATGCCCTTGAACCGCGCCGCCTGCGGCGCCGAGACGATCACGTACACGTAGCCCGACTCCGGGAGCGGCCCCCGGGTGAGCAGGTACTCCCGGCCCTCGGGCAGCTCGGGACGGAGCGCGTCGGCGGTCGGCACCGCCACGAGCTGCAGCCGCCACTCGAGGAGCTGCCCGGTGTAGCGCGACGGCTGCGCCCGCACCTCCGCCGCGGAGACCCCGCGGAGCGCGCCTCCCGGCGCCGGCCGCACGTCGGCCGCCGGCAGCCAGCCCTCGATCCGCACCTTCACCCATTCGCCCGAGCGGGCCACCACCTCCCCCTCCGCCCCGTCCGCCAGCGTGGCGATCCCGGTGCCGCCGGGCTCGGCGGCCAGCAGCGCGTTGGTGGCGGTGGCGACGCGGTCGGGGGCGGCGGAGCCGGCGGACGGCGCGGCGGCTCCTCCGCCTGACGGCGGGACGGAGGGTTGCGGGGACGGCGAGCGGGCAGTGTCTCGCGACGCGCCGTCTCGCCGTCCCGCCGTCCGCTCCGCAAACGCGGAGCGCAGCGCCCACCCCGCGCGCCGCACCTGCACCCAGCGCCCCCGCGTCGTGCGCCGGTCGAGGAGCGCACCCCGGGAGAGCCTCGCCACCTTCGCGCCATTCGGCGCCGAGCGGAGGTTCTCCCCGCCGTCGGCGCTCACCACCAGGTCGAACCCGTCACGGGTGGTGCGCGCCACGCTCGGCGCGTAGATCCAGCCGTCCAGCGTCACCTCCACCCAGTCGCCCCGCGCCCGCCCCGTCGGCACCCGCGCGCCGGGCTCGAGCATCCCGAGCTGCGCCCCGCCCGGCTCCTTCCGGAACGCCGTGGCGCGGCGCACCGCCTGCGCGTCCTGCGCGGCGAGCGGGCCCGCGGAAAGCGCGAGCGCCGCGGCAATCCAGGCTGTCAGGCGGGGCGGGACCGGGATAGATTGCGGCGCGAGTCTCACGATCCCGAATCGTAGGAGCCGCACACGGGCATGTCAAACCGCGAGCGAGGGGTGGTCCTCGTCGTCCTCGACGGCTGGGGCTACCGCGCCGAGCGCGAGGGCAACGCCATCGAGCTCGCCCGCACGCCGGTCTGGCACCGGCTCTGGGAGCACGCCCCGCGCACCCTCCTCGCCGCGAGCGGGCGCGCCGTGGGACTTCCCGAGGGGCAGATGGGCAACTCCGAGGTGGGGCACCTCAACCTCGGCGCCGGCCGGGTGGTGCCGCAGGACCTCGTGCGCATCTCCGACAGCTTCGCCGACGGGAGCTTCTGGCAGCTCGCACCGGTGCAGGCGCTCGCCGACGGGGTGAAGCGCCGCGGCGGCACCCTGCACCTCGCCGGGCTCCTCGGGCCGGGGGGCGTGCACGCCATCGATGCGCACCTCCGCGCCGCCCTCGAGTTCGCGCGCCGCTTCGACCTCCCCCGGCTCGCGGTGCACGGCTTCCTCGACGGCCGCGACTCGCCGCCCACCTCGGGCCTCGACGTGGTGGGCCGGCTGCAGGACGACCTGGCCCGGCTCACCGGGGGGCGCGGCGTCCTCGCCACCCTCACCGGCCGCTACTTCGCGATGGATCGCGACCGCCGCTGGGAGCGGACGAAGCTTGCGTACGATGCGCTGGTCCACGGCCTGGGCCACGCCGAGTCCGACCCGGTCGCGGCGGTGCGGCACGCCTACGCGCGGGGCGAAACCGACGAGTTCGTGCGGCCGATCGTGCTCCAGCGGGACGGCGCGCCCGCGGCCCTCCTCCGGGACGGCGATGGCCTCTTCTGCTTCAACTACCGCAGCGACCGGATGCGGCAGGTGCTCCGGGCGCTCGCCATCGAGGGCTTCGACGGGTTCGACGTGCCCGGCCGCCCGGGGCTCGACGTGCTGACGATGACGCAGTACGACCGCACCTTTCCCTTCCCCGCGGCGTTCCCGCCGATGACGCTGGCGAAGATCGTCGCCGAGGTGCTGGCCGACCACGGGCGCACCCAGCTCCGCACCGCGGAGACGGAGAAGTACCCCCACGTGACGTACTTCTTCAACGGCGGCCACGAGCCGCCGTATCGCGGCGAGGAGCGGCGCCTGGTGCCGAGCCCGAAGGTCGCGACCTATGACCTGCAGCCCGAGATGAGCGCGGCCGGCGTCACCGACGTGCTCTGCGCCGGGATCGAGGCGCGGGAGCACGACTTCATCCTTGCCAACTACGCCAACGCCGACATGGTCGGGCACACCGGCGTCGTCCCCGCCATCATCCACGCGGTGGAGACGGTGGACCAGTGCCTCGGCCGGGTGCTCGCGAGCGCCGAGCGGGCCGGCGCCACCCTCATCGTCACCGCCGACCACGGAAACTGCGAAGTCATGATCGACCCCGAGACCGGCGGCCCCCATACCGCCCACACCACGAACCCGGTGCCGCTGGTCCTCGCCGGCGCGACGCCGACGGCGCTCCGCTCCGGCGGCGCCCTCTGCGACGTCGGCCCGACCCTCCTCCGGATGATGGGGCTCGAGCCGCCGCCGGAGATGACCGGCCGCGACCTGCGGGAGGGCGCCTGATGCGCGCCGCCACCCTGGCGCTCGCCGGCCTCCTCGCCGCGGCACCCGCCGCCGCCCAGGTCGGGAGCCTCCCGGAGCAGTCGCCCTTCCGCGACATCCGCTTCGGCCACGGCATCTCGTTCTCCGTGCAGCAGTGGGCCGGCGACGGGGGCGAGGTGGACGTCGGCCCGGGCGACGGCACCACCTTCGGCCTGCGCTACGACCTCCGCGTGAGCCAGCCGGTGGCGATCACCCTCGGCTGGGCCCGCGGCGACTTCGACCGGGTGATCCTCGACCCCGACGTCCCCCCCGAGGAGCGGGAGGCGGTCCCCGCCACCGAGACCCTCAACCTGATCGACGTCGGCCTCCAGTTCACCGTCACCGGTGCCAAGACCTGGCACGGCCTCGCCCCCTACCTCGGGGCGGCAATCGGCCTCGGCATCGGGGGCGACGTGAACGACCAGAGCGGCTACGACTTCGGCAACAAGCTCACCTTCGCGCCGCTCCTCGGCACCCGCTTCTTCGCCGGCGATCACCTCTTCGCCCGCTTCGAGTTCCGGGCCACCTTCTGGGAACTGTCCTACCCCACGTCGTTCATCACCTCGCCGACCCTGGACCCGCGGGACGCGATCCTCCCCGGCGGCCCGGAGAGCGAGTGGGTCGTCAACCCGTCCCTCCAGCTCGGGCTGGGGTACAGCTTCAGCTGGTAGCGATGCGCGCCACCCTCACCCGCCGCGTCCGATTCGATGCCCGCCACCGGTTCTGGCGGCCGGAGCGGGACGCGGCGGAGAACCGCGCCACCTTCGGCGCGGCCTCCGAGTCGCACGCGCACCGCTACACCTGCGCCGTCACCCTCGCGGGCCGGCTGCCGCCGAACGGGGCCCTCATGGACCTGGCCGCGCTCGACGCCATCCTCGCCGACGAGGTCACCGGGCCGCTGCAGGGCCGGCACCTGAACGAGTTCCTCCCCGAGTTCACCTACGGCCGCATCCTCCCGACCTGCGAGGCGCTCGCCGCCTGGTGCTGGGCCCGCCTCGCTCCCCGCATCCCGGAGGGGGTGGAGCTGGTGGAGGTGCGCATCGCGGAGGATGACACCCTCGAGGGGAGCTGTGCCGGACCGGCCTGAGCGGCCCGCCCGCCGGTCGGGACGGCTCGCGCCCGGCGCCGCCGTCGAGGAGGTGCCGGTCTGGCTCGAGGTGAACGGGCGGCCGCTGGTGACCTGGATGTGCACCCCCGAGCTGCTCGAGGAGCTCGCGGTCGGGTGGCTCCACGGCGAGGGGTACATCGCGCGGGCGGCCGATGTGCACCTCCGGCCCTGCGCCACCGACCTGGGGTTCTGGGCCGAGGTGGATCCGGCGGCGGTGGCCGCCGTGGAGGCCGAGCGCCGCCGCCCTGTGTTGGCCTCGGGGTGCGGCGCCGTCTCCACGATGCTGGCGGACCCCGGCACGGTGCCCGCCGCCCCGCCCCGGGGGCTGCCACCGGTCGTGGAGCCCCTCCGGGCGCGGTTCAAGGAGCTCTTCGCGCTCGGCGAGCGCTATCACGACACCGGCGGGATCCACGCGGCGGCGCTCACCGACGGGCGCGTCCTCTTCGAGCATGCCGAGGACATCGGCCGGCACAACGCGGTGGACAAGGTGATCGGCGCCGCCCTGCTGGCCGGCCGGGACGTCGTGGGACTCGGCCTCCTGGTGACCGGCCGGATCTCGGCCGAGCTGGCATTCAAGGCGGCGCGGGCGGGGATCGCCTGGGTCGCCACGCCGTCGGTGCCGTCCACCCTCGCCGTCGAGGTTGCCCGGCGGAGCGGGATGCACCTCCTCGGCCGCGCGGTGAGCGCCGAGCCGCGGCTGCACGGCGCCGGCCACGACCCGGCCGGCTGACCCACCACCGACACCCGGGGGACCGATGCGACCCGTCGCGCGCGCAGTGGCCGGACTCCTCCTCGCCCTGGCCGCCGCCTCGCCCGCCGCAGCCCAGGCCACGAGGGACCAGGCCCGCCTCGTCTTCACCGTCTTCGGCGCCTTCAACGGCGGCGGGGACCTGTGGGACGTCGGGGTCCAGCCGGTGCGCTTCCCCAACTTCGATCCCGACGAGGTGGACTCGCTCGCCCTCGCCCGGAAGCTCAGCTCCGGCTTCGGGCTCGGCGTGAGCGCCACCTACTACCCCGGGCCCGTCCTCGGGTACGTCGGCGAGGTGGCCCTCCTCGGCGTGGGGTACGAGGACCGATGCGAGCTCATCTCCCCGCCCACCAACAACACCGGCGAGGTGGTCTGCGACGGCATCCAGGGTTCCGAGCGTGGCGCCTCGATGGTGCTGCTCTCCGCCGGCGTCGTGGCCCGGGCGATGAGCCAGGGGGTCATCTCGCCCTACGTGCGGGCCGGCCTCGGGCTCGCCATCGGCAGCCAGAGCTCGATCCGGATGTTCGGCCCCACCGACGGCACCCAGGGGGAGATCTTCCTGGTCTACGAGGACGAGAGCAACACCCGCGTCACCCCCGCACTCCTCCTCGGCGCCGGCCTCACCGGGCAGGTCTCGCCCGGCATGCAGTTCCGGCTCGAGGCGCGGGATAACATCGTCGGGTTCGCGACCGTGAGCGGCCCCACCGCCACCGACGGCCTGGTCCCGGAGTCGGAAACCGAGTACAAGCACGTCTGGACCGTCATGTTCGGCGTGGACATCGTGCTCGAGCGGAAGCGGGGCCGGCGGTACTGACCCCCGTCATCCCGGCGCTTGACCCTCGACCCTTGACCGCCATCCGTAGCGCCATCCTCGCCGGGGGCCGGGCCAGCCGCTTCGGCGGCCGGCCCAAGGGGCTCGAGGAGGTGGGCGGCGCGCGGGTGGTGGACCGGCTCGCGGCGCTCCTCGCCGAGGTCCTCGGCAGTCCCCCGCTCCTCGTCGCCAACGATCCCGGCGCCGCGGCATGGGGCACCGGGCTCCGCGTGGTGCCCGACGCCCGGCCCGAGTGCGGCACGCTGGGCGGCCTCTACACCGCGGTCCGCGAGGCGGCCCCGGTGGTCTGCGTCGCGTGGGACATGCCCTTCGTCACCGCGGGGCTGGTGGCGGCGCTGGCGGACGGCCTCGCGGCGGCCGACGTGGCCATCCCCGCGAGCGGCGGCCCACGCGGCGTCGAGCCGCTCTGCGCCGCCTACGGGCCGGCCTGCCTCGGGCCCATGGCCGGCGCGATCGACCGGGGGGACTTCCGCGCCATCGCCTTTCACCCCCAAGTTCGGGTGCGCCGGCTGGACCTCGATGCCCTCCCGGCGGCCGCGCTGCCTCCCGCGGGCGTGGATCCGTTCTTCAACGTGAACACCCCCGAAGACCTGCGGGAGGCACGCGCGCTGTGGCCGCTCTTCGCCTCGTCTCCATCGTCGGCAGGAAGGACGCCGGGAAGACGACCCTGACCGTGGCGCTCGCCGCCGAGTTCGTGCGGCGCCGCCGGCGGGTGATGACCATGAAGCACGCCCACCACCCGGTGCAGCCCGACCGCGAGGGCACCGACTCCTGGCGCCACTTCAACGAGGGACGGGCGGAACGCACCCTGCTGGTGGCGCCCGACACCCGGATGCTGCTGGAGCGCGCGCCGGACGACACCGA
>DATIBS010000150.1:0-30216 GCA_035457305.1 Gemmatimonadales bacterium | reverse complement strand
CGCCGCGCATCGGTGGAAAACCCGCCGGGTGGCGATTAGAATCCCGCCCGTCGGGACAGGTGCTCGAGTGGTTTAAGAGGCACGCCTGGAGAGCGTGTAGACCCCAAAAGGGTCACGTGGGTTCGAATCCCACCCTGTCCGCTGTCCTCCCGCCGGGAACCGATTCGGTCCCGGCGTCGTACTTTCGGGTAGCGTCGCCACCCGGGAGCCCCGATGCAGGTCATTCGCCCCCCAGACATCCCGTCGTCCGAGATCACGCCCGAGGGCACCTACCTCCGCCGCCGGGAGTTCCTCGCCGGCGCCGGCGCCGCTGCGTGGGCTGCGCTTCCCCTGCCGCTCGGGCTCGCGACCCGCGACTCGCGACTCGACGAGGTCGGGCGGGGCGGGGACGAGCTCACCCCGTACGAGGACGTCACCGGCTACAACAACTTCTACGAGTTCGGGACCGACAAGGAGGATCCGAAGCGGAACGCGCACACCCTCCGGCCCCGGCCCTGGACCGTCGAGGTGGCGGGGGAGGTGAAACGGCCGGCGCGCTACGCCCTCGACGACCTGCTCAAGTCCCACAAGCCGGTCGAGCGGGTCTACCGGCTCCGCTGCGTCGAGGGGTGGTCGATGGTGATCCCCTGGCTCGGCATCCCCTTCCGCGACATCATCGCCCGGCTGGAGCCGACCAGCCGCGCGAAGTACGTCGAGTTCACCACCCTCCTCGACCCGGGGCAGATGCCGGGACAGCGCTCCCGCGTGCTGCCCTGGCCCTATGTCGAGGGACTCCGGATGGACGAGGCGATGCACCCGCTCACCCTGATCGTCACGGGACTCTACGGAAAGCAGCTCCCCAACCAGAACGGCGCCCCGCTCCGGCTGATGGTGCCGTGGAAGTACGGCTTCAAGAGCGGCAAGTCGCTGGTCCGGATCCGGTTCACCGAGCAGCAGCCGCGCACCACCTGGAACCTGGCCGCGCCGGACGAGTACGGCTTCTATGCCAACGTGAACCCCGACGTGGACCACCCGCGCTGGAGCCAGAAGCGGGAACGACGGATCGGCGAGTTCCGCCGCCGGCCGACGCTCCCGTTCAACGGCTACGCGGAGGAGGTGGCCTCGCTGTACTCCGGGATGGACCTGCGGAGGCACTTCTGAACCGCTGGCTCAAGCCGGCGGTGTTCGCCGCGGCGCTGGTCCCGGCGCTCCTCCTGGTCCTCGACTTCGCGCGGGACGCCCTCGGCACCAACCCGATCGAGGAGATCACCCACCGGACCGGCAAGACCACGATCGTGCTGCTCGGCCTCACGCTCGCGGTGACACCGGTCCGGCGACTCACGGGCTGGAACGGCCTGGTCAAGCTCCGGCGGATGCTCGGGCTCCTCACCTACTTCTACGCGGTCCTCCACTTCCTCACCTGGATGGTGCTGGACCTCTTCTTCGATTGGGGCGCCATCGGGGGAGACATCGTGGACCGGCCTTACATCACGGTCGGGTTCACGGCGCTCCTGCTGCTCACCCCGCTCGCCGTCACCTCCACCAACGGCTGGATCCGTCGCCTCGGGGGCAAGCGCTGGCAGCGGCTCCACCGCCTGGTCTACGCCGTGGCGCTCCTCGCGCTGGTCCATTTCTTCTGGTCCCAGAAGAAGGACGTCTCGGAACCGACCATCTTCGCCACGGCCTTCGCCGCCCTCCTGGCGGCCCGCCTGCTCCCGGTGCCCCGGCGCCGGATTATCTTGAAGGCATGACCTCGAAGCTCCGTTCCCGTGCGCTCCCCTGGCTGGCGCTGGCCGCTGCCCTGGCCACGCTCCCGGCCGCGCTCCCGTTCCGGCACCTGCGGCTGGTAAAGAGCGCTCCGGCTGCCGACGAAGTCCTGGCAGCCTCACCGACGGCCATCACCCTCTGGTTCAGCCAGGCGCCGACGCTCCGGCTGACCCGGATCACCCTGCTCGACGCCGCGGGCGCCAAGCTGCCGCTCGGCGCGGTGAAGGCCGGCCCGGAGGAGAACACCGCCATGGCCGACCTCTCCCAGCCGATCTCCACGGGGAGCTACACGATCTCGTGGGTCTCCGGCTCTCCGGACGGCCACGTGGTGCGGGGCAAGATCGCCTTCAGCGTCGGTGCCGCCGCTCCCGCCGCGGCGGCCACCCGCTGACCGCACGCGCGCGCTGACGTGCCGCTCGACGGATACGCCGTCGCGCGCTGGCTCGCGTACGGCGCGACATTGACGCTGGTGGGCCTGGCAGCCGCGCCCGCCATTCTGGCCCGCTCCGGGCATTCTCCCGCATTGGAGCCGTCGATCCGCCACCGCGGCGCCCGCCTCGGGCTCGTCGCGGCGTCCCTCCTCGTCCTCGCCACCTGCCTCCGCCTCTGGTACCAGGCGCGTTCGTTCCTCGAACCCGGCGAAGCGGTCACGCGCGAGATCGTCGGGCTGGTGCTCGCCTCGGGAATGTGGGGCACCGGGTGGAAGCTGGTGGCGGGGATCGCGCTGCTCCTCCTCGCCGTCTGGGCGACGCCCTCGCTCCGGCGGTTCGGGGGCCTGCACCGGCTCCTGGTCCTGGGCCTGGTCGCGGCCACGCCGTTCGCGGGCCACGCCGCCGCCGGGGAATCGGCCGCCTGGCGGGGCATCGCGCTCCACGCCTTCCACCTCCTCGCCACCGGCGCCTGGCTCGGTACGCTGCTGGTCCTCGCCGTGGCGGCCTTCCCGCCGCTCCTCCGCCAGGGCGCCGAGGCGCGGGAGGCCGATATGGCCCGCCTGGTGCGAACCTTCTCCCCGCTCGCGCTCGTAGGGGCGGGAGCCGCGGCGGCCTCGGGCCTGGTGCTCGCCTGGACGCTTGTCGGGTCCACCGGGGCCGTTGCCGCATCCGAATACGGGCGCTGGCTCGTCCTCAAGCTGGCGCTGGTGGCGGTGGTGGCCGGGATCGGCTTCCGGAACTGGCGGGTGCTGACCCCGCGGCTGGGGGAAGCGGCCGCTGAGCCGATGGCCCGGAGTGCGGGAACCGAGCTGGCCTTCGGCGCCCTGATCCTCCTCGCCACGGCCGTGCTGGTCGCGCTCGAGGCGCCCGGACTCTGAGCCGCCGGGATGGACGGATTCCTGAACGGACGATACGTATTCGCCCAATGCTGAAGCTCCTCCGCCGGTCCCGCCTCGCGCCGATCCTGCTCCTCCTGGCCATGCCAGGGGTGGGCGGAGCGCTGGTGCAGGCGGGTCATCCCTGCGCGGAGAAGGCGCCTTGGACCGCAGGATCGCCGGCGGCCGGAGGGCACCAGCATCACGTGCCGGACACCGGCTCGCCCGGCGATCCCGTCCCGCCGGGGCACCCCTGCGAGTGCGTCGGGGCCTGCCAGTCTCCCGGGGTGACCGCAGGACCGGCCGCCGTGCCGACGGTGGTCGCCGTCGCCATCGGGCTCGACTCCTCGGCCGCACCGGTCCACCGGGCCTCGGCGCCCCGTCCCCGCGCCGAACGCCTTCTCCCGCCCGCCCACGCTCCACCGCTGAGCTGACGCCCGCGCCCCCGGGCGCGCGGCGTCGCCGGTCTCCGTCCCGGAGGCACTCCGCCCCCGGGCGCCCGTACCGTTCCCGCCTCCCCCGGCGGGACAGCGATGGAGCGAATTCAATGGCATTTCGTTCTGCCCGCCGCACGGTGGCGCGGCGAGTTCTCCTCATACTGCTGGCGTTCGGCGCGGCCTCCGCGGCGCCGCTGGCGGCCCAGCAGCGTGTGGTGTCCGGCAGCGTGAGGGACGCCCGGACCCGGGAGGCGGTGGCCGAGGCGCAGGTGTTCGTGCCCGGCACCGCGCTGTCAGCCTGGACGGACGAGGCCGGCCGATTCCAGCTGTCGGTGCCTGTCGGCCCGGTGGAGCTCCGGGTGCGCCGGATCGGGTTTCTCCCGGTCACGCGACTGATCGCAGCCGACGAGGCCGCCGACCGGCTCGGATTCCTGCTCGAGGCGGCCCCGACGGAGTTGGCACCGATGGTCGTAACCGCCACGCGGGACGCGCGGAGCCTCGCCGACGTGCCGGCGGCTGTCTCGGTGGCGGACAGCACGGTCCTCAACGCCGGGCGCACGGCAGGGTTGCACGAGGTGCTGCGCTACGCGCCCGGCGTGCAGGCGAATTCCCGGTACGGGCTCGACGACGTCAACATCTCGATCCGGGGGTCGGGCATCCGCTCGAGTTTCGGGGTGCGTGGAGTGGCGGTGGTGCTCGACGGCGTGCCGATCACCGAGCCCGACGGGCAGACCCGGCTCGACCTGGTCGAGCTCGCCTCGGCGCGGCAGGTGGAGGTCCTGCGGGGCCCGGCTTCCGCGCTCTATGGCGGGGCAGCCTCGGGCGGTGCGGTGAACATCATCTCGCGGAGCGGGGCGGAGTCACGGGGGCTCACGGCCAGGGCCCTGGGCGGCACCTACGGGTTCCGGAAGTACGACGGGTCCTACGGCGCGGCCTTCGGGGGAGGGCGGGGCGCGGTGTTCGCCTCCGGGACGTGGACCGACTCCGACGGCTTCCGGGCGCACAACACCGACCGCATCTGGCGCCTGAACCTCCGCTCGGAGTATGCGGTGGCCGAGCACAGCGGCGTGGCGCTCGAGGCCTCCACCTCCGACCTCGACATGAAGATCCCGGGGAACCTCACCCTGGATGAGTTCCGGGCCGACCCGAATGCCGCCGAGCCCCGGACGGTGGCGAACGACTACGGCCGCGTGGACCAGCGCTGGCGGGCCGGGCTCCGCGGGCGGCACGTCTTCGGCGGCGGCAGCGGGGTGGAAGGCTCGGGCTACGTCTTCCTCGGCGGGCGGGAGCTCGACCACCCGATCTTCCAGGTGGTGCGGCAGGACCTCGCCCGCGCTCAGGCCGGCGCACGGGTGCGCGCGCCGCTGCTCGACGGCCGGCTCTCCGTCACGGCAGGCGGCGATCTCGACCGGCTGGCCGGCAGCGACCAGCGCTTCGTGAACAGCGGCGGCGAGGCGGGCGACGCGGTGAGCGACGCCGACATCACGCTTCCGACGGTCGGGCTCTACGCCCAGGCGGAGGGGCGCGTGACCGGGCGGCTGACCCTCACCGGCGGAATCCGCTGGGACCGGGTGCACTACACCCTCGATGACCGCCTCGACGCGGCCCGCAGCTTCGATCAGACGTGGAGCGAGTTGAGCCCGAAGGCGACCGCTGCGTACCGGGTGGGGGCCTCGAGCTCCATCTACCTGTCCGTCGCCCGCGGTTTCGAGCCGCCGACCCTCTCCGAGCTCACGACCAGTCCCGACCCGGCGGAGGCGTTCAACACCGGCCTCGAGCCGCAGCGCCTCGTCAACTATGAGGTCGGGTACAAGACCCTGCTGCGCGAGCGGCTCTTCCTCGACCTCGCCCTCTTCCGGACCGACATCGAGGGCGAGTTCCTCCAGACCTCGGTGTTCGTTCCGGGCGAGACCGCGCCCCGTCGGGTCTACGTCAACGCAGGAGACTCTCGCCACGTGGGCTTCGAGGCCGGGGTGCGCGCGCTCCTCACCGACCGGGTGGACCTGGTGGGCAGCTACACCTGGTCCGACTTCGTGCTGCAGGATTACGAAGGGTCGGTGGTCCAGCCCGACGGCAGCCTGGTCACGGAGAGCTTCGCGGGAAACCGGCTGCCGGGCGTGCCGGCACACCGGCTGACGGGCGAGCTCCGCCTGCGGCCCGTGGACCGCCTCTCGGCCTCCGTCGGCGCCGAATGGCAGAGCCGCGTGTTCGTGGACAACGGCAACACCGACGAGGGCGAGGTGTACGTGCGCGGCTTCGGGCCGACCCCGACCGTCACCGCGGTGCCGTTCCGCGCCGTGGACGCCTATGCACTGGTGCACGTCGGGGCGCGCTGGACCACGGGCCCGGTGACGCTGCATGCGTCGGTCGAGAACCTCCTCGACCAGACCTATGCCGGCAACGTCGCGACCAACGCCGCCGACGGCCGCTTCTACAGCGCCGGCGCCGGGCGGTACCTCTCCGTGGGGATGACGATCGCGGCACGGGGAGGGGTGCGATGAGGGCGGCCTGGCGGCTCGGCACCCTGAGCCTGCTCGCCGCGGCGGGATGTGGCCCCGCCGAGGAGGGCGGGGCGGGGCGCTTCACCCCCGCCCGGCTCGTCTCCGCCGCGACGGAGAACGGGGCGACGCCGATGTTCCTGGTGACCCCGGCGGGCCAGCAGGTGCTGGCCTGGGTCTCCGCGCCCGGCGGCGGCGAGGACGGGCGGCTCCACGTGGTGGTGACGCCGCCCGCCGGGGTGCCGGAGGCGCCGGTGACCCTCACCGACCCGCTGGGCCCGATCGAGCCTCACGGCGAGTCGCCGCCGCAAATGGCGGCGGACGGGGCGGGCCGGCTCTACGTGCAGTACGCCGTGGGGAAGGTGATTCCCGGCCAGCGCTTCCCCGCGAGCGCGTTGCGGTTCGTGCGCTCCGAGGACGGTGGCCGCACCTGGTCGCCGCCCGTGACGGTCAACGACGCCGGCCGGTTCGGCGAATTCGGGGCCCACAACTTCCACGCGCTCACCGTGGCACCGGATGGGGCGCTGCTCAGCACCTGGCTCGACGCCCGCGAGGGGAAATCCGGCGTCTGGATGAGCCGCTCGACCGACCGCGGGCGGACCTGGGAGGCGAACCGCCCGATCGATCGGGACCCGGCGTGTCCCTGCTGCCGCACCGGCGTCACCGCCGCGGCGGACGGCGCCCTCTTCGTCTCGTGGCGCGCCATCCTCGAGGGTGACGTCCGCGACGTGGTGGTGGCGCGCTCCGACGACGGCGGCATCACCTGGGCCGAGCCGGTGCGCCCGCGGGCCGACGGATGGGTCTTCCCCGGGTGCCCGCATGCCGGTCCCTCGCTGAAGCTGGACAGCAAAGGCCGCGTCCACATCGCCTGGTGGACGGGCAAGGCCGGCGAGGCCGGCGTCTGGTACGCCCGATCGGACGACGGCGGTCGGACCTTCGCAAGCCAGCCGCTGGCGACCGGGGTCCGCTCGCTCCCGGCCCACGTCCAGCTGGTGGTGGCGGCCGGTCACGTCCTCGTGGCGTGGGATGACGGGATGGCCGACTCCCCCCGGGTCCTGCTCCGCGCATCGGGGGACGGCGGGACGACCTTCGGGCCGGAGGAGCAGGTGAGCGTGCCGGGACAGGCGGCCACCTTCCCGGTGCTCGCCGTGGTGGGCGACTCGGTGGCGGTGGCCTGGAGCGCCACCACCGCGGCGGAGCATCATGCCGCGGCCGCTGCGCGCCCCGACATGAAGGCCCCGGCGTCGGTGATGCCGCTCCCGCGGGTGGGGCAGTCGGAGGTCTGGCTCCGGACGGGGGCGCTGTAGGGGTCGAAGGTCGAAGGTCGAATGGCCCCTCCCCCCGGGGCCTTCGACCTTTGACCTTCGACCTTCGACCTTCTACCTTCCGCCCCCGATGCCCATCACGACGCTCCTCGACGCGCGGGCCATCCAGCGGACCCTCCAGCGGATGGCGTCGGAAGTCGTGGAGCGCTGCGGCGGCACGTCGGACCTCCTCCTCGTGGGCATCCAGCGCCGGGGCGTCGAGCTGGCGGAACGGATCGGGGCGCTGATCGAGCGGGCGGAGGGCGCCCCGGTGCCGCGCGGCAAGCTCGACATCACGCTCTACCGGGACGACCTGCAGGCGATCGGGCCGCGCCCCGTCGTGAGCGAGACCCGCCTCCCGCCCACCCTCGACGGCCGCACCATCGTCATCGTGGACGACGTGCTCTACACCGGCCGGACCGTGCGCGCCGCCCTCGACGAATTCGCCGACTTCGGCCGCCCGCGCCGCATCCTCCTCTGCGTCCTGGTGGACCGCGGCGGCCGGGAGCTCCCCATCCAGCCGGACATCGCCGGCCTCACCCTGGCCACGCAACCGGGCGACCGGGTGGACGTCTTCGTCACCGAGCTCGACGGCCGGGACGCGGTCGAGCTGGTGCGGGGGGCGGCGTGACCGCGGCGGCGCTCGGCAAGGACCTGGTCGGCCTCGAGCCGCTGTCGGCCGAGCAGATCCGGTTGATCCTCGACACCGCCGAGCCATTCAAGGAGGTGAGCGAGCGCCCCATCAAGAAGGTCCCGGCGCTCCGCGGCAAGACCATCGTCAACCTCTTCTTCGAGAACTCGACCCGCACCCGGATCTCGTTCGAGTTCGCCGAGAAGCGCCTCTCGGCCGACACGGTGAACGTCGCGGCGACGGGCAGCTCCGTGTCCAAGGGCGAGACGCTGGTGGACACCGCGCGCAACCTCGAGGCGATGCGGATCGACATGGTCGTGATCCGCCACGGGGCCTCGGGCGCCGCCCGGTTCCTCGGGGAGCGGATCCGCTCCAACGTCATCAACGCGGGCGACGGCAAGCACGAGCATCCCACGCAGGGCCTGCTCGACATGCTCACGCTTCGCGACCGGTTCGGCCGGCTCGAGGGGCTCAAGGTCGCCATCGTGGGCGACATCCTCCACAGCCGGGTGGCCCGCAGCAACATCTGGGGCCTGACGAAGCTCGGCGCGGAGGTGGCGGTGTGCGGACCGCCCAGCCTGCTGCCGCGCAACGTCCGGGAGCTCGGCGTCACGGTGCTCCCGCGCATCGAGGACGCGATCCAGTGGGCCGACGCGCTCAACGTCCTCCGGCTGCAACTCGAGCGGATGCAGGCGGGCTTCATCCCGTCGCTCCGCGAGTACAACCGGGTGTTCGGGGTCACCAGCGAGCGGCTGGCGCGCGCGCCGAAGCCGCTCGCCATCCTCCACCCTGGCCCGATGAACCGGGGGGTCGAGATCGACAGCGACGTCGCCGACGGTCCGCACAGCGTGATCCTGCCGCAGGTGACCAATGGCGTGGCGGTGCGGATGGCGGTGCTCTACCTGCTGGCCGGCGGCTCCCCCGACTGGGGCGCCGAGGGGGGCGAATGACGGAGCGGCCGATCCTCATCACCGGGGGGCGGGTGATCGACCCGTCGCGCGGCGCCGACGGCCGGGCCGATGTCCTCCTGGCGGATGGCCGGGTCGAGGCGGTGGGTGTGGGAATCGCCGCGCCGGAGGGCGCCCGCGTCGTGGACGCCGGGGGCCGGGTGGTCGCCCCCGGGTTCATCGACCTGCACGTGCACCTGCGCGAGCCGGGGCAGGAGGACCTCGAGACCGTGGCCACCGGCGCCATGGCCGCGGCCGCGGGCGGCTTCACCGCCGTCTGCGCGATGCCGAACACCGACCCGGTCACCGACAACCAGGCCGCCGTCGGGTTCATCGTCCGGCAGGCGATGCGCGCGGGGAAGGCCCGGGTGTACCCGATCGGGGCCCTCTCGATGGGGCAGCGGGGCGAGCAGCTGACCGAGTTCGGCGAGCTCATCGGCGCGGGAGCGGTGGCGGTGAGCGACGACGGCCGACCGGTGGCCTCGAGCCACCTGATGCGCACGGCGCTCGAGTACGCACAGGTGTTCGGCATTCCGGTGGCGGACCACTGCGAGGATCCGACGCTGAGCCACGGCGGCGTGATGCACGAGGGCCTCGTGTCGACGCGGCTCGGGCTCAAGGGCATCCCCGCGGCGGCCGAGGAGATCCATGTGGCGCGGGACGTCCTCCTCGCCGAGCTCACCGGGGGGCACGTCCACCTCTGTCACATGAGCACGCGCGGATCGGTGGAGCTCATCCGGCGGGCCAAGGACCGGGGCCTGCGGGTGACCGCGGAGGCCACCCCGCACCACTTCACCCTCACGCACGAGCGGGTCGAGGGGTACGACACCCACGCGAAGATGAACCCGCCGCTCCGGGAGGCCACCGATCGCGAGGCCATCCGCGAGGCCCTCCGGGACGGGACCATCGACGTCATCGCGACGGACCACGCCCCGCACCATTACGACGCCAAGGAGCGCGAGTTCGACCTGGCGCCCAACGGGATCCTCGGGCTCGAGACCGCGCTGGGACTCGCCATCCGGGAGCTGGTGGAGCCGGGGTTGCTGTCGCTGCCCCGCCTGGTGGAGCTGATGAGCACGGTGCCGGCGCGCACCTTCCGTCTCCCCGGGGGCACGCTGGCCACCGGGGCCCCCGCGGATGTGGTCGTGTTCGACCCCGCCGCCCGGTGGACGGTGGAGCCCGCCACCTTCTTCTCCAAGAGCCGCAACACTCCGTTCGGCGGGGTCGAGCTGGTCGGGCGCGCGGACCTGACGATCGTCGGCGGTCACGTGGTCTGGGAGCGTGCCTAGACGGGCATCGGCGCGGGTGGGCCGCGGGCGCCGTGGAACGGGCCTTTGCGGCAGGCGGCGGCGGGGTGGTGGGGTGCCTGCCGGGAGTCGGCGCATTAGATTCGCGAAGTCGGCCCTTCCCGCGAAGGGCCGCGCCCTCCCACCCCCGAGGACGCACGATGGGCGACGGCACGCCGAAGGACGTGATGGGCACGATCGACCGGCTGCTGGCCCGGCGCCAGCAGTTCGAGGAATGGATCGTGAAGCTGGACGCCGCGGCGGCGGGCGCTCCCGACGGCGTGCGGGCCCGGGTGCGCGCCGACTACCAGGCCCGGCTCGACGAGACGCTGGACGAACTCCGGGGCCATCAGGGAGAGATCGCCGACCAGCTCGCGGACCTGCGGGTCCAGCAGGACGAGCTGGTGGCGCGGGAGCGCGAGGCCTCCGAGGCGCTCGCGGAGGCGGAACTCCGGCACGCCGTCGGCGAGTACGACGATCGCCATTTCGAGAAGGTGCGGAAGGAGCACGACCGTGCGGCGGGCGAGGCCCGGGGCCGGCTGGAACGGATTGCCAGTGAAATCAGCCGGTTGGGGGACGTGCAGGCCCTGATCGCGCCTCCGACCCCGCCCCCGGCGCCGGCCCCCGCGCCAAGAGCCCAGGCCCCCGCTCCGCCGCCCCAGCCACCCGCGCCCGCCCCGGCGCGGGAGCCGCCGCCGGCACCTGCCGCGGCGGAGCCCTCCGGGGCGCCGCCCGGCGCCCCGCGGTTCGAGCCCCGCCCGCCCGGGAAAGGGGAGGGGCCCCCGCGCACCCTCGTGCTCGAGCCCGAACCTCGGCCACAGCCCGCCGGCGACGAGCTGGCATTCCTCAAGTCGGTGACCGAGGAGACCCGGCGTCCGGCGCCGAAGCCGGAGCCCCCGGCGGCGACCGCCCCGGCGCCGGCTGGCGACAAGTCGACCGGCGCCCGGACGCTGCGTTGCGGGGAATGCGGCGCGATGAACCGGCCGACCGAGTGGTACTGCGAGAAGTGTGGGGCGGAGCTGGCGGCCTTGTAGGGGGGGAGCGGGGAACCGGAGCGGGGAGCGGGAACACCCCCAACGAAGCGGCCCTCCGATTCAGTGAACCGGAGGGCCGTGTCTTGTCGGGCTACCCGCCGCGGGCGGTCCGGCTACGCCTTCGCGGCCGCGTCCTTCGCCAGGCGGCTCTTGGTGCGGCTCGCCAGGTTCGGGTGGACCAGCCGCTTGCGACCGGCACGGTCGAGGAGGCGATTCGCCTGCTCCAGCGCCAGCTCCGCTTCGGCCCGCGTCGCGGCCTTGCGCACCTTGCGAACCGCGGTGCGAAGGGCACTCCGCTGCTCACGATTCTGGGCGGTCCGCGCCTTGGTCTGGCGCATGCGCTTCTTGGCGGACTTGATCCGGGGCACGACGTCCTCGCCTGCTCGATGGTGACGGGGCGCACGGCCCCTGCTCGCGAAGCCGGGAATCTTACCCCGAAGCCGCGCGAAGGTCAAGCGGGACACCGCGTTGGGGGCGATCGCGCTTTGACTTGGCTTCGGGGCCCGGTGTATGTTGCGCCCGGCCTCCGCGTCCGGATCCTCGAGCCCACATGACCCTTTCCAGCCCCTCCTTCCCCCGTCATCCCGCTCCTCCCGGAGCCCGGGCGTGACGGAGGTCCTCGCCCCGTCGGCGGCGGAGCCGGCCGCACCCGCGCCGGTGCCGATGCCGGTGGAGGCGGCGCCGGCCCCGGTGCCGGCACCGGACGACACCGGGTTCGTGGTCCGGCTCGACAGCTTCGCCGGGCCGCTCGACCTCCTGCTCCACCTGCTCCGCGAGGAGCAGCTCGACATCGCCGACATCCCGGTGGCCCGGATCGCGGACCAGTTCCTCCGGGTGATCCACCAGCTGGGGCTGAACGAGGCGGCCGACTACCTGGAGATGGCCGGCCGGCTGATCCGGCTCAAGGTGCAGATGCTCCTCCCGCGGGGCGCGGAGGACGAGGGCTGGGAGGATCCGCGCGCCGAGCTGGTGCGGCGGCTGCTGGAATACCAGCAGATCAAGGAGATCGCCCTCTGGCTGGGCCGCTCGGCCGAGCGGCGGGCCGACCAGTGGGGGCGCGGCTGGCTCCCGGTCGCGCCCGAACTCCCGCCGCCGCCCCTGACCCTCGACCTCCTCGAGGTGCTCTCCGCGGTGGAGCGGGTGGTCGCCGGCATCCCCGACCCGGTGCTGCACCGGGTGGTGCCGCGGCCGCTCGACGTCGAGGGTGCCACCTTTCGCATCCGCACCCTGCTGGAGGGGCGCGCCACGCTCACCTGGCGCGAAGCCCTCGGCCCGAACCCCTCGATCGTGGACCTGCTCTCCACGCTCCTCGCCCTGCTCGAGCTCGCCCGCCGCGGCGAACTCGCGCTCACCCAGCCGGCGCCCTTCGCGCCGCTCGAGATCGCCCGTGACGCCGCTCAGCCAGCTGATTGAGGCCGCGCTCTTCTCCAGCGCGCGCCCCCTGACCGTCGAGGAGCTCACCGAGCTCGACCCGGACGCCACCGTGGCCGACGTCCGGGCCGCGCTCGACCAGCTCCGCGACCACTATGAATTCGACGGCCACGCGGTGGAGGTGGCGGAACTGGGCGGCGGGTGGCAGCTGCTCACCCGGCCCGCCTTCGCGGCCGCCATCGAGCGCGCGCAGATCGCGGTGCGGGCGCCGCGGCTGAGCGCCGCGATGCTCGAGACCCTGGCGATCATCGCCTACCGCCAGCCGGTGGGGCGGAGCGAGGTCGAGGAGATCCGCGGCGTGAACGCGAGCGGGGTGCTCCGGACCCTGCAGGAGCGGGGGCTGATCGAGGCGGTGGGGCGGGCCGAGGGACTCGGCCGGCCGCTGCTCTACGGCACCACGCCGCTCTTCCTCGAGCTGCTCGGGCTGCGCGACCTGGCCGACCTCCCCCGCACGGAGGAGCTGTCCATCGCCCTGCATCCGCACCGACCCCAGGGCGAGGAGACGGCGGAGGAAGCCGCGGCGTCCGTCGTCGCGGAGTCGTGAGCGAGATCCGGCTGCAGCGGGCGCTGGCCCGCGCCGGGGTGGCGAGCCGCCGCCAGGCGGAGACCCTGATCTCGGCCGGGCGCGTGCGGGTGGACGGGAAGGTGGCCGAACTGGGCAGCAAGGTGGACCCGGCCCGGCAGGCCATCACCGTGGACGGGAAGCGGCTCAAGGCCGCGCCGGCCCGCTGGCTCGCCTTCCACAAGCCGATGGGTGTCGTCACCACCGCCAGCGACGAAGAGGGCCGCCGCACCGTCTACCAGGTCCTGCCGCTGGCAAAGGGCCTGGCGTACGTCGGCCGGCTCGACGTCAACACCACCGGCCTCCTCCTCCTCACCAACGACGGCGACGCGATCCACCGCCTCGCCCATCCGCGCTGGCGCCTGCCCCGGCGGTACACGGCACTGGTGCACGGCCGGTCGCCGGAGGAAATCCGCGCGGCGGCGGCCCACCCGGTGGTGGTGGAAGGGCGGCCGGTCGAAGCGGAGCAGGTCCGGGTCCGGCCCGGGCGCGAAGGCCGGAGCATCCTGGACGTGACGCTCCGCGAGGGCCGCAACCGGATCGTGCGACGCTGGTGCGAGGCGATGGGGCTCAAGGTCGAGCGCCTTGCCCGCCTGGCGTTCGGGCCGGTCCGACTCGGCGACCTGCCGGTCGGGGCTGCCCGCCCGCTCACGCCGGCCGAGATCAAGGGACTCTACGCCGCGGTGCGGCTCGAGCCGCCCGCCGACTGAAACCGCCGGACGCGGCCCCGCGTCCGGCCACCCGGGGCCGCCGCCCCGGAGGAGCCGACCCGACCCGATGACCCAGCCGACCCCGACCGCCGACGCCGCGCTCGACGGCGTGCTGCTCGAGCGCGTGCTGCGCGAGGTGGGCCGCCGCGTGGTGGGCCAGGAGATGATGGTGGAGCGCCTGCTGATCGGGCTGCTCACCGGGGGGCACATCCTCCTCGAGGGGGTGCCGGGCCTCGCGAAGACGCTTGCGGTGCGCACCCTGTCCGAGGTGGTCCACCTCACCTTCTCCCGGATCCAGTTCACCCCGGACCTCCTGCCGGCCGACCTGATCGGCACGATGGTCTACGACCAGAAGTCGCAGGACTTCCACGTGCGGCGGGGTCCGATCTTCGCCCAGATCGTGCTCGCGGACGAGATCAACCGGGCGCCGGCGAAGGTGCAGTCGGCCCTGCTCGAGGCGATGCAGGAGAAGCAGGTCACCATCGGCGGGGAGACCTACGCGCTCCTCGAGCCGTTCCTGGTGCTCGCCACGCAGAATCCGCTCGAGAGCGAGGGCACGTACACGCTCCCCGAGGCCCAGCTCGACCGCTTCATGCTCAAGGTCCACGTGGACTACCCGAGCCGCGCGGAGGAGAAGGAAGTGCTCCTCCGGCTGGGCGGCGGGGAGGACATCGCGGTCGAGCGCCTGCTCACGCCGGAGGCCATCCTCCGGGCGCGCCGCCGCATCGCCGGGCTCTACGCCGACCAGAAGGTGGTGGACTACATCGTGGACCTGGTGCGGGCCACCCGCGACCCGGGCGCGGTGGGGCGGGCCGACCTCCGGGCGCTGGTCGGCTTCGGGGCGTCGCCGCGGGCCTCGCTCTCGCTCCTCGCCGCGGCGCGGGCGCATGCGTTCCTGCGCGGCCGCGACTACGTCATCCCCGAGGACGTCCGCGCGCTGGCGCCCGACGTGCTCCGCCATCGCATCATCCTCACCTTCGAGGCGGAGGCGGAGGACGTGACCAGCGACGTCGTGATCGGTCGCCTGCTGGAGTCGGTGAAGGCGCCGTGACCCCCGCGCCCGGCGCCCGGTGATGCCGGAGATCACCCCCGAGCTCCTCAAGCAGGTCAAGCAGATCGACCTGCGTACCCGCGGGCTGGTGGCGACGCTCTTCGCCGGGGAGTACCGCTCGGTCTTCCGCGGCCAGGGGATGGAGTTCGCCGAGGTGCGCGCGTACGAGTTCGGCGACGACTACCGCAGCATCGACTGGAACGTCTCGGCCCGGCTCGGATCGCCCTACGTCAAGACGTTCACCGAGGAGCGGGAGCTCACGCTGATGCTGGTGGTGGACCGCTCGGGGAGCACCGACTTCGGGGAACCGCAGTCCAAGGCCGCGCTTGCCGTGGAGGTGGCGGCGGTCCTCGCCCTGGCGGCGGCATGGCACAACGACCGGGTCGGCGCGCTCCTCTTCGCCGACAAGGTCGAGCGGGTGGTGCCGCCGGCCAAGGGCCGGCGGCACGCGCTGCGCGTGATCCGCGACGTGCTGGCGTCCCGCCCGGAGGGACGTCGCACGAATCTCGGCGCGGCGCTCACCTATGCCGCCGACCTCATCTCCCATCGCGCCATCGTCGTGGTGCTCTCCGACTTCCTGGCCGATGGCTGGGAACGCCCGCTCCGCCAGCTCGCCTCCCGGCACGACGTCGTGGCGGTCACGGTGGACGACCCGCGGGAGCGCGTGCTGCCCGAGGGGGGATGGGTGGAGTTCGAGGACCTGGAGACCGGCGCCCGCCGGCTGGTGGATCTCGGCGCGACCGGCATCCGGCGCCAGGCGTCCCTCGAAGCCACGCGGCGTGCCGACGAGCGGCGGCGGATCCTCGGCGCCGCCGGCGTGGACGTCGTGCCGCTGGTGACCGGCGAGGACTACGGGCTGCCGCTCCGGCGCGCGTTTGCGCTGCGGGCCCGGCGGCTGCACCGCGGATGACCGGACTCGCCCTGGTCCTGCTCCTGCAGGCCCGCGCGCCGACGGTCGGGGACACGGTGTGGCTCGAGCGGACGGTGGCGGTCGCCGCCGCGAGCCGGCTCGAGCCCCGGCGGCTCGAGGGCCGGGAAGGGGAGTTCGACCCCCTCGGCGCTCCCGCGATCGCCCGGGCGGGCGGCCGCGCCACGCTCCGCTGGCCCGTCGTCTTCTGGACGACCGGCCGCCACGAGGTGGACCTCCCGGCGGTGCTCGTCACCGGCCCGGACGGATCGGTGGACTCGGTGCCGCCCCTGACCGCCGCGGTCGAGATCGCCTCGGTGCTTCCGCCGGTGGCGCGGGAGAGCACCCTGGGACCCCAGCCACCGGCGGCGGTGGTGCCGGTGCGACGCCGCGCCTGGTGGCCAGGCCTGGTGGCGCTGCTGGCCGCTGCCGGCGGGGGCTGGCTGCTCTGGCGCCGGTGGACCAGCCGGGGTGCCGCACCCGGCGCGCCGGCGGCCGCGGCCGCTGCCCCCCCGCCGGTGGCTCGCTGGGCCGCCGCCGGCGAGGTCCGCGCGGTCGCCCACTCGGCCGCCGCCCGGCTCCGGGCCGCCGTCGCGGCTGCCTGCCCGCCCGCCAACGAGGGCCTCGACACCGAGCGCTGCCTTCGCCTGCTGGCCGATCAGCGCCCCGCCTGGCCGCTCGACGAGCTGGCGCGCTGCCTCCGGCGGCTCGACGTCCTCCGGTTCGGCCCCGACGACACCGGGGTCGAGCCGTTCGCGCTGTGGACCGAGGCGGAAGCCCTCGCCACTCGCCTCGAGGCCGGGGCGCGATGAGCTTCGCCCGCCCCTGGCTCCTCCTGCTGCTGCTGCTCGTGCCGCTCTGGCTCTGGTGGCGCGGCCGCCGGCGCGCGGGGCCGGTCGGGTACAGCGACACCGGCCTGCTCGGCGCGGTCGGCGGCCGGCTGTGGCGCTCCCGCCTTCCGCTCTGGTCCCGCACGCTCGCCGCGGTGGCGCTGCTCACCGCCGCGGCGGGGCCCCGCCGCGGCGGGGAGGAGATCGAGATCACCCAGGAGGGCATCGCCATCGTCATCGCCCTCGACATCTCGAGCTCGATGCTCGCCGAGGATTTCTCCCCCGCCAACCGTTTCGAGGTGGCGAAGCAGCAGGCCATCGGATTCATCCGGGGACGCAAGGCGGACCGCATCGGCCTCGTGGCCTTCGCCGGCGAGGCCCTGACCCAGGTGCCCATCACCGTGGACTACCCGGTGCTCGAGCAGGCGGTGCGCGAGCTCCGCATGGGGGTGCTGGAGGACGGCACCGCCATCGGCCAGGGCCTGGCTACCGCGGTCAACCGCCTGCGCCAGGCCCCGGGCGAGTCGAAGGTGGTGCTGCTCCTCACCGACGGGGTGAACAACCGCGGCCTCATCGACCCGCGCACCGCGGCGGAGGCCGCGAAGGCGCTGGGGATCAAGGTGTACACGGTGGGCATCGGCACCGATGGCGAAGCGCCGATCCCGACCGGGCGGGGGCTCTCCGGCTTCCGCTACGAGGTCCTGCCGGTCGAGATCGACGAGGAGCTGCTCACCGAGATCGCGCAATCCACGGGGGGCCGGTACTTCCGCGCCAAGGACGCCGAGGCGCTGGGGCGGATCTTCCGCCAGATCGACGAACTCGAGACCACGCCGATCCGCGTGACGCGCTACGCCCGGTACGAGGAACAGACCGCGCCGCTCGTCGCCCTCGGCCTCGCGGCGCTGCTCCTCGAGCTGGCGCTGGCCGCCACCGTCGCCACCCGGGTGCCGTGATCGTCGACCGGCCGTTGCTTCTGCTCCTCGCCCCCTTCCTCGGGCTCGCGGCGGCCGCCCTGGCCTGGTGGGCCGCCGCCCGCCGGGTGCGCCTCGCGGCCCGCTGGTCGCCCGCGCTCGGCGCCGAGGCCCGCAGCCACGGGCGGTGGTCGCCGCTCTGGCTCGGCCTCGCGGGACTCCTGGCCGGGGTGGCGCTGGCCGGCCCGCGCGGGGGACGGGCCACGGTGCGGGGAGAGAGCGATGCGCTCAGCGTCGTGCTCGCGGTGGATGTGAGCCGGTCGATGCTGGCCGAGGATGCCGCCCCGAGCCGCCTCGCGCGAGCCATCCGCGAATCCCGGCGGCTGGTGCAGGACCTCGGGGGGGACCGCGTGGGGCTCATCGCCTTCGCGGGCCGGAGCTACATCCTGGCCCCGGTCACCGTGGACGGCCGGGCGGTGCTGCTCCACCTCGACGCGCTCGACCCGGAGACGGCGGGCACCGGGGGCACGGCGTTGAGCACCGCGCTGGAGCAGGCGGCGGGGCTCCTCGAGGCCACCAGCGAGGTGAGCGACCGCGTGCTGGTCGTCTTCAGCGACGGCGAGAGCCACGACGACCGGGATGCCGCCCTCGCGGCCGCGACCCGGCTCCGCACCCTCGGCATCCGGGTGGTGTTCGTGGCCGAGGGCACCGACGCGGGCGGGCCGATCCCGGTGCGGGGCGAGGACGGCACGGTGGTGGAGTACCAGAAGGACGACGCGGGCCAGGTGGTCACCACGAGGCGCGACGACGACTTCCTCCGCGCGGTGACTGACGCGGCCGAGGGCACGCTGGTGCCCGCCGACGTGCCCGACCAGGCGGGGGCCGTGCGCGACCTCCTCGACGCGTTCAAGCGCAGCCCGACGCGCGAGACCCGCGCCGCGGACCTGCTCCCCCTCGGATGGATCCCGGCGCTGGCGGCAGGACTCCTCCTGCTTCTCCACGCCGCCACCCGGCGCACCGCGGCGCTCGCCACGCTGCTCCTCTCGGTGGGGCTGGGGGCGGAGGCCGGGGCGCAGGCGCCCGCCCCCGCGGCGGACGCGCCGGCCGAGGCGGCGGGGTGGCTCCGGGTGGCGGCGCGCGGGGTCGCGCGGGACACCGCGTACTACAACGCGGGCACGGCGGCCCTCGCCGCGGGCCGCCCGGACGTGGCACTCACCGCCCTGGGCGAGGCGGCCAACTCGCTCGACCCGGCCCTCCGCTATCGGGCGCTCTACAACCGCGGTGTGGCCGGCATCGTCGCGGCGCGTGCCGACAGCGCCCGCGGCGACAGCCTGCTGGCCGGCGCGGCGCAGGACCTCCGTGCCGCCCTCGCGCTCGAGCCCGGCTCGGAGCGCGCCAAGTGGAATCTCGAGCTGGCCACCCGGCGCCGACCGCCGCCGCCGCCCAGCGGCGGTGGGGGGGCGAGCCCGCCGCCGCCGCAGGGCGGGAGCCAGCAGCCGCCACCGCCGCCGTCCTCGCTGTCGCAGGCCCAGGCGCAGCAGCTGCTCAACTCCGTCGAGCGCGAGGAGCGGCGCGTCCGCGAGCGGCAGCTCAAGCGGCAGCCGGGCGAGCCCGCGAGCGGGGGGAAGGACTGGTGATGGTCGGCGCGCTGCTCCTCGTTGCGCTGGCCCAGGCGCCCCAGGCCCCGGTGCTTGACGTCCGCCTCGACCGGGACGCGCTGGAGGTGGGCGAGGAGGCGGAACTGGTGCTGGAATTCACCGGCGGGTCGGAAGAACCGGCCGAGTTCGACCTCCCCGACCTCCCCGCCGGGCTCCAGGTCGTGGGCCGGTCGGAGCGGACCAGCGTGAGCTTCGCGCCGGCCCGGTCCCGCACCAGCACTCTGATCCTCACGCTTCGCGCGGTCCGGCCGGGCGACTGGACCTACGGTCCCTTCGAGGTGCGCCAGGGCTCGCGGTTCGCTTCCGCCCCACCAGTCGCGATCGAGGTGACCGGGGGCGGGGCCGCGCGCAGCGTGCAGGTGAATCCGGTCGTCCGCCGGATGCTCGAGCGGGCGCCGCCGCCGGCGCGCCCGGGCGACGTGGCACTCACGCTGGTGCTGTCCAGCCGGCGGGTGCGCGCGGGGGAGCAGGTGGACCTCGTGACCGCCGCGTGGTTCCCGCGCGAGCTCCGGCTGCAATTGCGGCGGCCTCCCACCCTGCAGCAGCCGAAGATCGAGGGCGTCTGGGTCTACCCCCAGCCGGTCCCGGTCGGCATCGCCACCAGCCGGCGGGTGCGCGGCGAGTGGTACGACCTGTTCATCACCCACCAGGTCGTGTTCCCGGTGAGTCCGGGCCAGATCCGCATCGCCCCGGCCGAACTGCAGTACGGCGTGCCGGTGGCCTACCAGTTCTTCAGCCGCGAGGAGCGCTTCACCGTCACCAGTGACGCGGCCACCCTCCGGGTGGATCCGCTGCCCACCGGCGATGGCCGGCCGTTCGGCGGTCCGGTGGGGCGGGGGTTCACTCTTGAGCGGACGATCCGGCCATCCACAGCCGCGGTGGGTGAGCCGGTCACGGTCGCCTTCACGCTGCGCGGTGCCGGGAACGTCTCGCTCTGGCCCGCACCGGAGCCGGAGTGGCCGGCGGGCGGGCGCGTCTATGAGGACGGCTCCGAGGAGCGCGTCGGGCTCGAGGGTGGGCGGGTGGCCGGGAGCAAGACTTTCCGGTTCCTCCTCGTTCCCGACACCTCCGGGGCCCTGGTGCTGCCCCCGCTCCGGCTACCGGTGTACGACCTGGATCGCGACCAGGTGACGACCGTGTCGGTGCCGGCTGTCGCACTCACGGTGAACCCGGGCAACGTCGCGTCCTCCCAGCGGGGCCTCCCACCGCCGCTCCGTCGGCTCGGGGGTGCCGCGCTGTCCTGGCGCGTGACCCACGCGCTGCCCGTGTGGCTCACCGCGCTCCTCCTCCTCGCGGCGCCGCTCCTGCCGCTCGCGCGTCGCGTCCGGTTCCGCCGCCCGCGGGTGCGGTCCGACCGCCGCGCGACGCCGGGGTCGCTGGCGGAGGCGGAGCACCGGCTGCATCGCGCGCTTTCGGCCTTCGTGCCCGGGCTCGACTCGGCCGACGACGCCGACGTCCGCCTCGCCCTCGAGCTCGCGGGCCTCGACCAGACGCTCGCGGAGCGCGCGGTCCGCCTGCGGGCGGCGCTCCGGGTGGCACGCTACGGACCCCGGGGCGTCGAGCAGCCGGGGCTGGCGCGGGAGGCGGAAGACACGGCCGCGGAGCTCGGCGAAGGGGCCCGTCAGCGGCGGCGCCGGCGTGGCGTCGTGGGCGCACTGGGCCTGGCGCTCCTCGTCGCGGGCTCGGCCACGGCCCAGGGGAGGGACGCGACTCGGCGCTACGAGGCTGGCGACCTGGCTGCGGCCGCCGAAGGATTCGCCGCGCTGGCGAGTCGCGACCCCGGGGCGGCCGCCCACTGGTACAACCTCGGCGCGGCGCGGTACCGCCTCGGCGAGGATGCCGCCGCCGCGGCCGCCTGGCGGACCGCGCTCCGCCTGGAGCCTCGGGCCGGTGACGTCCGACGCGCGCTCGACCTGGTGCCGGCTGCCGGCCCGGGCAGTGCGCGCGAGCTGTGGAGCGCGCCGGTCACCCCGGACGAACTGCTCCTCCTCGGTCTGCTCTGCTGGCTGGGCGGGTGGGCGGCACTGGCGATCTCGCGGCGGCCGAGGATCCGGCTCACCGCGTGGGCCGCGGTGGCGATCGGGGGCGCCTGCCTCACCGGGTCCGCGGGACTCCGCCGGTGGTACGACCGCCCGCTCGTGCTGGTGCGCTACCCCGAGCCCGCCCGCGTCTCTCCCACCGGGCTCGCGCGGGAGGTCGCCCGCCTGGAGGCGGGGGCGGCCGTCGAGCGGCGGGAGAGCGCCGGGAGCTGGACCCTGATCGCCAGCCGGCGGGCGCCGGTCGGCTGGGTGCGCACCGACGCGCTGGTCACCGTGCCGGGCTACATTTTCCGCTGGCCCGCCCCGCGTCCCTGACCGCCGAGCTTCCCCGCGTGACCCGCCGCATCGCCATCCTCCCCGACGCCGTTGCCGACCAGATCGCGGCCGGCGAGGTGGTCGAGCGTCCCGCCTCGGTCGTGAAGGAGCTGGTGGAGAACGCGATCGACGCCGGGGCGACCCACATCCGGGTGACGGTGGAGGAGGGCGGCAAGTCCCTGATCGAGGTCGGGGACGACGGGTCGGGGATGGGCCGGGAGGATGCCGTGCTGGCCATCGAGCGACACGCCACGAGCAAGATCCGGGCGGCGGGCGATCTCGTCGGCGTCGCCACGTTCGGGTTCCGCGGCGAGGCGCTGCCGGCCATCGCCTCGGTGTCGCGGCTCGCCCTGGTGACCTCGGAGGGCGAGCCCGGGACCGCGCTCGCGGTCACGGGCGGGCGACTCGAGCAGGTGGAAGGCGCGGCACGGCAGCGGGGAACCACGGTCACGGTGCGCGGGCTCTTCTTCAACACCCCCGCGCGCCGGAAATTCCTGCGTTCGGTGGCGAGCGAGGGCCGGGCCGTCGTGGAGACGGTCAGCACGCTGGCCCTGGCCCATCCCGACGTCGGATTCGAGCTCGTGGTGGACGGCGTGCCCCGCCTGCACGCCCCGGCGAGCCAGACGCCGGGGGACCGGCTCGTCACCGTGTGGGGCCGGGACCTCGCCGGCACCCTGCTGCCGGTGGCGCACGCCGTGGGGGCGTTTCGGGTCGAGGGATGGATCCAGCGGCCGGCGGACGCGCGGCCCACCGGGCGCCGGGTGCAGCTCTTCGTCAACGGGCGGCCCTTCCGCGATCCCTTCCTGGTGCGCGCGGCGGAGGCGGGATATCGGTCCGCGATTGCGCCGGGCGACCGGCCCTCGCTGCTCCTCCGGATCGAGACCGCGCCCGACCAGGTGGACGTGAACGTCCATCCCGCGAAGCTCGAGGTGCGGTTCCGGGACCGGGCCGGCCTCGAGCGCGTCATCGAGGAGGCGGCCCGGCTGGCGCTGGGCGAGCTCGCCGCGGCGGCCTCGCTGGGGGACTGGCGTCCGCTGCCGGGGCCGCGGGTCGTTCCGGAGGGAGAGGCGTGGCTCGCGGCACCGGCCGCCGCCGTCGCCGATCTCTTCACCGGGGGCGAGGCCGCACCGCTCCCGGAGGCGCCCTCTGCGGCGGCAACGTTCGCGGTACCGCTCCTCCAGGCGTTCGCCACGTACATCGTCTACGAGGCCCCCGAGGGCCTCGTCATCGTCGACCAGCACTCGGCGCACGAGCGGGTGCTCTACGAGACGCTGCGGGCGCAGCTCGACGGCGCGGGCGCCCCTTCCCAACGGCTCCTCGTGCCCCTCACTCTGGAGCTCACCGACGAGGAGCTCGAGGTGCTCGAACGCCACGGCGAGCTGCTGGCCCGCGCCGGGTTCGACGCGGAGCCGTTCGGTGGCCGCACCGCGATCGTCCGCGCCGCGCCGCTCCCGCACCCGCGGTTCGATGCCGCGCGCTGCTTCCGGGAGGTGGTCGCGGACCTGGCCGGCGGCCGGTTCGCGGGTTGGGCCAGCCCGCTCGACCGCTTCGCGATGACCTGGGCGTGCCGCGCGGCGGTGAAGGCCGGCGACCGGCTCTCCGACGCCGAGATGCGCGAGCTCCTGCTCCGGCTCTTCGCGACCGAGCTGCCGCCGCACGACGTCCACGGCCGGGCCACGATCGTCCAGCTGCCTCGCGCGGAGCTGGAGCGCCGGTTCGGCCGCCGGTGAAGCGGCCCACGCCGGTGCTGGTCGGCCCCACCGCCGTGGGGAAGACCGCGGTGGCGCTGGCTCTCGCCGCCCACTGGCCGGTGGAGGTCGTCTCCGCCGACTCCCGGCAGATCTACCGCCGGCTCGACGTGGGCACCGCCAAGCCCACGCGCCGCGAGCGCGCGCGCGTACCGCACCACGGGCTCGACCTGGCGGAACCGGGCGAGCGCTACAGCGCCGGGCGATTCGCGCGGGAAGCCGCCGGGTGGATCGCCGAGGTCCAGGCGCGGGGCCGGACGCCGGTGGTGGTGGGTGGCACCGGGCTCTACGTCCGCGCCCTGGCCGAGGGGCTCTTCCTCGAGCCGCCGCTGGACCCGGCGCGCCGCCGCGGGCTCGATCGGTGGCTGGCGGACCTGCCGGCGGCCGACCTGCTCCGATGGGCCCAGCGGCTCGATCCCGGCTTTCGTGGCGGCGGGCGCCAGCGGGCGGCGCGGGCGGTGGAGATCGCCCTCCTCACCGGCCGACCGCTGGGTCAGTGGCAGCGCGAGGCGCGCGCGGCCGCGGCGATCCGACCCTGGTACGTGCGTCTGACCGTGCCGCGGCCGGTGCTGCACCAGCGGATCGATCGGCGGGCGGAGGAGATGGTGCGGCGCGGGCTCATCGAGGAGGTTGCCGCCGTGCTCGCCGAGGGGCACCCGCCCGATGCGCCCGGGCTCGACGGCGTCGGCATCCGCGAGGCGGTGGAATACCTCCACGGCCGGCGGACGCGGGAGTCGGTCGCCGGCGCCATCGCGGCGGCCACGCGGCGGTACGCCAAGCGGCAGGAGACCTGGTTCCGCCACCAGCTGCACGGCGAGGTGCTGAGCCTCGACGCGAGCGGCCCGGCGGAAGAGGTGGCCGCCGGCATCGCGAGCGCGTGGGCGGCATTTGACCCGCATCCCTCCACGGCGGACCTTTGACTCGTGACTCGTGACTCGTGACTCGTGAACCTCGGGCGCCCTTGAAGATCGGCATCACCTGCTACCCCACGTACGGCGGCTCCGGCGCCGTCGCGACCGCGCTCGGGCTCGAGCTCGCCCGGCGGGGGCACGAAGTGCACTTCATCACCTACGCGATGCCCTTCCGGCTCCGGGGCTACGCCGAGCGGGTGTACTTCCACGAGGTCGAGACGCGGATGGCGCATTATCCGCTGTTCGAGCACTTCCCCTACACCCTCGCGCTGGCCTCCAAGCAGCACGAGGTCGCGCTTCGCGAGGGGCTCGACCTGCTCCACGTGCACTACGCGATCCCGCACGCCACCACCGCCTGGCTGGCGCGGGAGATGCTCGCCGCCGAGCGCCCGCTGAAGGTGATCACGACCCTGCATGGCACCGACATCACGCTGGTCGGGCAGGAGGCGAGCTTCCACGCGATCACCCGCTTCTCGATCGAGCGGTCCGACGCGGTGACCGCCGTCTCCCGCTACCTCGCCGACGAGACCCGGCGGGCGTTCAACCTGCCGGGGCTCGACATCCCGGTCATCCCGAACTTCGTGGACCTCGAGGAATACCGCCCACGCGGTGAGGGGGAGCCGTGCACGGGGGTGGCACCCGCGGGGCACAAGGTGCTGCTCCACATCTCGAACTTCCGCGAGGTGAAGCGGATGCAGGACGTGGTGCGGGTCTTCGCCCGCGTGCGTCGGGCGATGCCCGCCACCCTCCTGATGGTGGGGGACGGCCCCGACCGCGAGGCCGCGGAGCAGGAAGCCCGGCGGCTCGTGGTGGCGGACGACGTCCGGTTCCTGGGCCGCCTCGACAACGTCGCACCGCTGCTCCAGGCGAGCGACCTCTTCCTCCTCCCCTCCCAGACGGAGTCGTTCGGGCTCGCCGCCCTCGAGGCGATGGCCTGTGGCGTGCCGGTGGTCGCCTCCCGTGCGGGGGGCCTGCCCGAGGTGATCGAGGACGGCGTGACCGGGATCCTCGAGCCGCCGGGCTCGGTGGAGGCGATGGGACGGCGCGCGGTGGACCTGCTGCGCGACCCCGGGCGTCACCGGGCGCTGGCCGACGCGGCGCTGGCGAGCGCCCGGCAGTTCCGCAGCGAAGCGGTGGTTCCGAGCTACGAGGCGCTCTACCACCAGGTGCTCGGGTGAAGACTCCCGACGAGCTCGCCGCTCTGGTGCTCGGCGTCGTGGAGGGCGCCACCGAGTTCATCCCGGTCTCCTCCACCGGTCACCTCATCGTCGCCTCCGACCTCCTCGGCTTCACGGGCGACCGCGCGAAGACCTTCCAGGTGTTCATCCAGCTCGGCGCGATCCTCGCCGTGGCCTGGCTGTACCGGGCGCGGCTCCTCCGGGCATTCCGCGCGCTCCGGTTCGACGCCGCCCCGGGGAACCTCGCGGTCAACCTCGCGCTCGGGTTCCTTCCCGCCGGTGTGGTCGGCTTCCTCGCGCACGACTTCATCAAGGTCCACCTCTTCGACCCCCGGGTGGTGGGCGTCACCCTCGTGCTCGGGGGCATCGCGATCCTGGTCGTCGAGCGTCTCGCGCCGGCTCCCGTCGCCGAGACGCTCGAGGACGTGCCGCCGTCCAAGGCGCTCGGCGTCGGGATCGTGCAGCTCCTCGCCCTGGTGCCGGGCGTGTCCCGATCCGGGGCCACGATCCTGGGCGGCTACTGCCTCGGGCTCTCGCGCACCGCGGCGACGGAGTTCTCCTTCCTGCTCGCGATCCCGGTCATGATCGCCGCCGCGCTCTTCGACCTCGCCAGCAGCATCCGCGAGCTGGGGCGGGCGGACGTGGCCGTCTTCGCGATCGGCTTCGGGACGGCGTTCGCCTCGGCCCTCCTGGTGGTGAAGGGCTTCGTGCACTGGATCGGCCGCCACGACTTCCGGGCCTTCGCCTGGTACCGGCTCGCCGCGGGCGCGGCGGTGTTCCTCTGGTACGGCCTCCGGTGATGCCGGCCGTCGAGGTGCGCGATCTCGTGGACTCCACCCAGGACGAGGTGCACGCCTGGGGGGAGGCGGGGCGGCCCCACGGGAGCGCGCTCCTGGCGCGGGAACAGTCGGCCGGGCGGGGCGCGCGCGGGCGGCAGTGGGCGTCGGCTCGGGGCGGACTCTGGCTCAGCGTGCTGCTGCGACCGCACACCGCCGCGGCGGCCGAGGTGCTGAGCCTGCGCGTCGGCCTCGCGGTGGCGGCTGTCCTGGAGCGCCTTCCCGGCGTCCCGCCGGTGCGAATCAAGTGGCCGAACGACCTGATGCTGGCCGACCGGAAGGTGGGCGGGGTGCTCTGCGAGGCGCGCTGGAGGGGCGACGCGCCTTCCTGGGTGGCGGTCGGCGTCGGACTGAATGTCGCGAACGAACTCCCCGCCGAGCTGCGCGCGCGTGCCACCCGGCTGGCGGAACACACCCGCCCGCCCGAGCTCGAGCCGCTGGCGCGCGCGATCGTCGCCGCGCTGCTTCCGCTGGCCGACGCCCCGGCCGAGCTGGGCGCCGGCGAACTCCGAGCGTTCGAGCGCCGCGACTGGCTCCGCGGGCGGCGCCTCACCGCGCCGGCTCCCGGGCTCGCGTCGGGGGTCACGGCCGACGGCGCCCTCCTGGTGCGCGGGGCCGGCGGGACGGTCGAGACGAGAACGGGCTCGGTGGCCCTGGCCTGACGCGGCCGGAACTCTCACGCAGGACGGAGCCATGCTGCTGGTCGTGGATGTGGGGAACACCGAGGTCACCCTCGGCCTCTTCGAGGGCGACGCCCTGGCGGGGCAGTGGCGCGTCGGGACACGCGCCGACCGGACGCCCGACGAGTGGGCCGCCACGACGGCCGGCGTGCTCGGCCTCGACGGCCGGGAGCCGCGCGCCATCACCGCCGCCTGCCTCACCTCGGTCGCGCCCGCGGTCACGCCCGACCTCGTCCGGGGCCTGCTCCGGCTCGCCGGGCAGCCGCCCGTGGTGGTGGACGCCGCGACCCCGCTCCCGATCCGGCTCGACGTGGACGAGCCGCTCACGGTGGGCGGGGACCGGATCGTGAACACCCTCGCCGGGGTGACGCTCTACGGCACCGACCTGGTCGTGGTGGACTTCGGCACGGCCACCACCTTCGATTGCATCACCGCCGACGGGCGCTTCATCGGCGGGGCGATCGCCCCCGGGCTCCGCACCTCCGCGGACCAGCTCACCCAGAAGGCCGCCAAGCTCCCTGCCACGGAGCTCCGCCCACCGTCGGGTGCCATCGGACGGCGCACCGAGGAGTGCATCACGGCTGGGGTGCTCTACGGCGCCGCGGACGCCACCGACGGCATGGTGCGCCGGATCCGGGCGGAGTGGCCGGGCGGCGGACGTCCGCGGGCGATCGCGACCGGCGGGCTGGCCGGGCTGGTGGCCCCGCTCACCACGTCCATCGAGGAAGTCGTGCCCGACCTGACCCTGCAGGGGCTCCGGATCGCCGCCGGCCACCTCGGGCTCCGGTGGTGAGGCGCCACCCTTGGCCCGGGCCGCGCCGGGCGGCTAAATTGCGTCCCTGCAACGCCTCACGCATGGAGCTCTGATGACCACGGCCGCCCAGGCCCAGACCGGGGCCGACTCGACCCACCTGCGACACGTGCTGCGCTCCGCCGCCACGCTCGGCGCGGTCCAGACCGTCCTCATCGTCGCGATCGCGTTCGCCACCCGGGCACTCGGGGGTGGGGCAGAGGCGCTCGTGGTCGGCGTGCTGGTGGCGGCGGCGATCGTGGTCACGGCTTTCCTGCCCGGGCTCTGGACCCGCGCCCGCACGATCGAGGGCATCGCGGGCGCCGCGGCGATCGGGCTGGGCGCCGCGGTGGTCTTCCTGCTGATCGACGTCGCCCTGCTCCAACCGCTGGGCATCTGGACCAACCGCTGGCGCGAAATCGGCGGCGGGAGCAACTGGTGGTACCATCCCGTATTCTGGATGGTGGGCACCTTCCTGCCCTGGATGGGCGCCTGGATCCTGGCGAACCAGGCCGACAAGGGCCGGGTGTCCCTCCCCGCCGCCGCCGGGCTCGTGCTCGTCGCCACGCTCGCCGCGGGGGCGGCGGCCGTGCTCCTCCATTTCCCGGGCGCCGGGTGGAACGTGCCGACCTTCGGGTTGGCCGCGCTCGCCGGCCTCCCGATCGGCGTGCTGGTCTCGTCGTTCGGTCGTCGCCCCGCCTGAGGCGGATGGCGGCGGTCCGGACCCTCGCGCGGATCACCGGCTGGCTGCTCACGCCGTTCGTGGCGTGGGCAGCATCGTTTCTGGGGGCATCGGTCGCCGCCGGCCTGGCGGCGGCCATCCCGAATCCGCGCACCGGCTTGCTGATCACGGCCGGCGCCGCGGTCGGGGCCGCCGTCGTGGCCATCTGGGCCTGGCTGGGCCTCCTCCGGCGCTCGCCGGAACTCCGCGAGACCCTGCAGGTGACGGAAGAGGGAACGCCGGTGGCGGTCGAGGAGCCCTTCGCCGCGGCGGCGGACGAGAACCGGAGGTCCGATGATGCGCCGTGAGATCACGCTCCTCCTTCTCGCCGCAGGGTGCGGCGGGGAGCCGCGGGCCGACGCCCCTCCGCCATCGCCCGCGGCCGCGGCACCGGCGGACTCGCTGGCCCTCACGCTCGGCGGCGGGGCGGAGGTGTGGTTCACCCGGGGCCGGGAGGCGCGGGATGCGAGCGGCGGGTCCTGCCTCGAGCGGACGCTCGAGATCCGCCGGGACACGCTGCGGAGGGCGGTGCCGCTCCTCTACGCCCGGGAGGCACCCATCGCCGTGGATGACACCCTCTTCCGCGCCACCCTGTCGCGCGATTGCGCCCCCGTCGGCACCTATCGCGTGAGCGTGACCGACGGCCAGCCCCACCGGGAGACGCCCTGATGCGACGCCTCCGCCTCGCCGCCCTCCTCATCGTCGGGCCCCTCCCGCTTGCCGCGCAGGAAGTCGGCGTCGGCCTCGGGCGGTACTTCGAGGGGAACGACCAGACCTACTTCCGGGCCGACCTCTTCCTGCCCGGCCCGGTGGTGCTGGATCTCGCCCCGCTCCTCGAATACCGGACCGGCGAGGGGAACCAGGGCGAGACCGTCCGGTTCTTCGGCGCCGGCGTCGACGTATCGCTCTTCCGCGGGGCGAGCGCCGGACCCTACGGGATCGCCGGGCTCGTGGGCGGGGTCGGCTCGGGTGACGGCGACACCTTCTGGGGGTCGTGGTCGGCGGGGCTGGGCTGGCAGTTTCTGGCCACCGACGCGATCAGCCTGAGTGCGGAGGGCCGCTTTCGCGGGATCACGCAGGACAGCCGGAAGGGGTGGGAGGTGGGCCTCCGCCTCGGGATCCGGTACGGGCCGTTCAAGGAGCCCCCGCCCAGCGACCAGCTCCCGCCGGTGAAGCCCGCCGCCGACCCGGATGCGCCGGATGGGCAATTCAAGCCGGGCGTCCGCCCCGCGGACGAGCCGTCCAACCGACGGGCCCCCGAGCCGCCGAGCCTCGCGACCGCCTCGCCGCCCGACGACGGCGTCACGCCCGAGGCGACCCCGTCGGCCGGAGCGATCCTGGTCATGCAAGTCATCGAGACCGCCCGGGAGGCGATGGGCCAGCCCTACCGGTGGGGCGGAGACGGCGACGACGGCGGGTTCGACTGCTCCGGCCTGATCCAGTACGCGTACGGGCAGCACGGCGTCGTGCTCCCGCGCATGTCGCGGGAGCAGGCCCGGGAGGGCCGTGCGGTGGGGAAGTCGCTCGCGGAGCTTCGTCCGGGCGACATCCTGACCTTCGCCCGCAGCGGCAACACCATTTCGCATGTCGGGCTCTACCTCGGGGACGGGCAGTTCATTCACAGCGCATCCCGCGGCGTGCAGGTCAGCACGCTGAGCGATGCCGACCCCTACGGCCGGTGGTGGTTCCGGCGGTGGAAGGGGGCGAGGCGGGTGGTGGAGTAGGGGGGAACGGGGAACGGGGAACGGG
>DATIBS010000149.1:0-26201 GCA_035457305.1 Gemmatimonadales bacterium | reverse complement strand
AGGTGACCAAGGTCCACCTCTGCGACCGCTGCGCCGCGGAGCAGGGCATCGCGGTCGCCGAGGCGGTCGGGAAGACGCCGATCGGCCAGCTCGTTGCCGCCCTGGGCAAGGCCGTCGAGGCGGGGGAGGAGCCGCCGGCGGAGGCGTGCCCGGCGTGCGGGGCCACGCTGGAGGACTTCCGCGCCACCGGCCGGCTCGGGTGCGCGGAGTGCTGGGTGGCCTTCGCCGGACCGCTCCGGGGACTCCTGCGACGCCTGCACGGCGCCACGCATCACCGGGGCGAGCAGTACCTCGCGGAGGGGTTCGCCCCGGCGGACGTGGACGCCCGCTTGCGCGAGCTCCGCGCCCGCCTGCAGGCGGCGGTGAGCGAGGAGAATTTCGAGCTGGCCGCGGAGCTCCGGGACCGCCTGCAGGAACTCGGGTGATCGACTTCACGCTCCTTCCCGACGGCGCACTGGGCTGGCTCGACGCCAGCGGCCCGGAGAGCCACCTCGTCCTCTCCACCCGGGTGCGGCTCGCGCGGAACCTGCGCGGTCGGCCGTTCCCGGTCCGCAGCGGACCGGCCGAGCGGGAGGCAGTCCTGGAGGAGATCCTCACGGCCGCCGGGGCCACGCGGCCGCTCCGGGCCGCGGCGCTGTTCCGGCTCGACCGGCTGGACCACGACGAGCGGCTCCAGCTGCACGAGCGGCACCTGGTGAGCCGGGAGCTGGCCGGGCTGGAGGGCGAGCAGGCGGTACGGCCGGCGGCGGCGCTGGTCTCCGCCGGGCTGGTCGGGGCGATGGTCAACGAGGAGGACCACCTCCGCCTCCAGGGGCTCGTCTCCGGCCTCGCGCTGGAGGCGGCCTACCGTGACGTCGACCGGCTGGACACCGAACTGGGACAACGACTTCCCTATGCTTTTCATCCCGAGTTCGGTTATCTTACCAGCTGTCCGACCAACGTCGGCACGGGGCTCCGGGCGTCGGTCCTGATCCACCTGCCCGGGCTCGTCCTGACCAAGGAGATCACGAAAGTGCTCCAGGGTCTGGGACAGGTCGGGCTGACCTTCCGCGGGCTGTACGGCGAGGGCAGCGAGGTGGTCGGCAACCTCTTCCAGCTGTCGAACCAGACCACCCTCGGCCGCACGGAACGGGAATTGCTCGACCATCTCGGGAAGATGGTCCGGCAGGTGATCGCGTACGAGGAGGAGGCCCGGGCCGTCCTCCTCCGCGACGCGCCGTCCGTCATCGAGGACAAGGTCTGGCGCGCGTACGGCCTCCTGCGCCACGCCCGCTCGCTCTCCTTCGAGGAAGCGATGAACCTGCTCAGCGGGGTGCGGCTGGGCGCGGGAACGGGCCTGATTCGCGAGGTGGGGGTCTACGCCCTCAACAAACTGCTGATCCACACCCAGCCGGCGCACCTGGCGGCCCAGACGGGCCTGGCGCTGGGCGACGCGGACCTCCCGCGGCGCCGCGCGGCATACGTGCGAGGGGTGCTGGCCGAGGAAGCGGGCCGCCGTGGGGGCGGCCCCGAGGCGGGGTGACAGGATGAACGGCTACAACTTCACCGATCGTGTCCGGAAGGTGCTGCAGATGGCGCGCGAGGAGGCGGCGCGGCTGCACCACGAATACGTGGGCACGGAGCACATCCTCCTCGGCCTGATCCGCGAGGGTGAGGGGGTCGCGGCCGCCGTCCTGCAGAACCTCAACGTCGACCTCGAGGAGATCCAGCAGAAGATCGAGGAGACGGTCAAGCGGGGGAAGGCCGCCGCCGCCACCGGGCCGGACCTGCCCTACACCTCGCGGGCCAAGAAGGTGCTCGAGCTCGCGATGACCGAGGCCCGCGAGCTGAACCACTCCTACGTCGGCACGGAGCACCTGCTGCTCGGGCTGCTGCGCGAGGAGAAGGGCATCGCGGCGCAGGTGCTCAACGACGCCGGCGTCACCCTGGAGCAGTCGCGGGCCGAGACGCTGCGCCTGCTCGGCAGCGACCTCCCCGCGCCCGGCGCCGCCGGGCAGGCCCCGCCGGCTGCCGCGAGCGCCCAGCCCAAGGCGGAGAAGAAGTCCAAGACCCCTGCCCTCGACCACTTCTGCCGGGACCTTACCGCGCTCGCCGCGGAGGGCCAGCTCGACCCCACCATCGGGCGCGCGAAGGAGATCGAGCGCGTGATGGAGATCCTCGCGCGCCGGAAGAAGAACAACCCGGTCCTGATCGGCGAGCCGGGCGTGGGGAAGACCGCCATCGTCGAGGGCCTCGCGCTGCTCATCGCCCAGGGGCTCTGCCCCGACGTGCTGCGGGACCACCGCGTGCTCTCGCTCGACATGGCGGCGGTGATCGCGGGCACGAAGTACCGGGGCCAGTTCGAGGAACGGCTCAAGGCGGTCATGAACGAGATCGCCCAGAACCGGAACATCATCCTCTTCATCGACGAGCTGCACACCCTGGTGGGCGCGGGAGCGGCGGAGGGGGCCATCGATGCCTCCAACATGCTCAAGCCCGCGCTCGCGCGCGGCGAGCTCCAGTGCGTGGGCGCCTCGACCCTGAACGAGTACCGCAAGTACATCGAGAAGGACGGGGCCCTGGAGCGCCGCTTCCAGACGGTGGTCGTCGAGCCGCCCTCGGTCGAGGAGACCATCGAGATCCTCAAGGGGCTCCGCAAGAAGTACGAGGAGCACCACCGGGTGCAGATCCCCGACGACACCCTCGTCGCCGCGGCCGAGCTGTCCGAGCGCTACATCACCGACCGCTTCCTGCCGGACAAGGCCATCGACGTCATCGACGAGGCCGGCGCCCGCGCGCGGCTCGCCTCGCAGGTGCCGCCGGCGGAGGTGAACGACCTCAAGGCGCAGCTGGAGCAGGTGAACGTCGAGAAGGAGGACGCCGTCCGGGACCAGAACTTCGAGCGGGCGGCGGGGCTCCGGGACCGGGAGCGCGAGCTCCAGACCGAGATCCGCCGGGTGCAGGAGGCCTGGGAGAAGGAGCGCCAGACCCGCCGCCCCGTCATCGACGACGAGGCGGTGGCGTTCATCGTCTCGCGCTGGACCGGCATCCCGGTCACCCGGCTCCGCGAGGCCGAGGCCTCCCGGCTGCTGCGCATGGAGGAGGAGATCCACCAGTCGGTGGTCGGGCAGGACGAGGCCATCAAGGCCGTCGCGCGCGCCATCCGGCGATCCCGCGCCGGGCTCAAGGACCCCAACCGCCCGATCGGCTCCTTCATCTTCTGCGGGCCCACCGGCGTGGGAAAGACCGAGCTGGCCCGGGCGCTCGCGAAGTTCCTCTTCGCCGACGCCTCCGCGCTCATCCGGGTGGACATGTCGGAGTACATGGAGAAGTTCTCGGTGTCGCGCCTCATCGGCGCGCCCCCGGGCTACGTCGGCTACGAGGACTCCGGCGCCCTCACCAAGGCGGTGCGGCGGAAGCCCTACTCGGTCGTGCTGCTCGACGAGATCGAGAAGGCGCACCCCGACGTCTTCAACATCCTGCTCCAGGTGCTCGACGAGGGGCACCTGACCGACAACTACGGGCGGATGATCGACTTCAAGAACACGGTCGTCATCATGACCTCGAACGTCGGGGCCCGCGACCTGATGCAGGGGAAGACCATGGGCTTCCACGGCAACGACCAGCAGGGCCGGTTCGACCGGATGGCCGAGACCGTGAAGGAGGAGCTGCAGAAGGTCTTCAACCCGGAGTTCCTCAACCGGCTGGACGACACCATCGTCTTCCACCCGCTCAGCCGCGAGCACATCGGCGAGATCGTCAAGATCCTCCTCAAGGAGGTCCAGCGGCGGCTCGGCGACGAGGTGCGGCTCACCCCGGCGGCGACGACGTTCCTCGTGGACAAGGGCTACGACCAGCACTACGGGGCGCGGCCGCTCAAGCGGTCCATCCAGCGGTACATCGAGGATCCCCTCAGCGAGAAGATCCTGCTCGGGGAGTTCGGGCGGGGCGACGAGATCCAGGTGGACGTCGCACCCGACGGCGAGCACCTCGCCTTCCGTGCCCTCACGCCCACCCGCGCCTGAGGCCGCGCGGGCTCCGGCCCGCGCGGTCCGCGGCTTCCCCGCCATCGTGCTGCTCGCCGCCGCCCTCGCGGGCGGCGGCCGCGTTGCCGTGGCCCAGGAGGTCCCGGCGGTCGTGGTGGACTCCCTCGCGGTCGAGGGCAACACCCGGCTCACCACCAGCCAGGTGCTGGGCACCGCGGGGATCCCGCGGGGCGCGCCGGTCAATTACCGGGACATCCAGCGGGCGATCACCGCCCTGATGTCCACCGGCCAGTTCGACGACGTGATCGTCGAGCAGCGGACGGACCAGGGCCGGCTGGTCCTGGTCTTCCGCGTGGCCGAGCGGCCGCTGCTCCAGCGCTGGGCGGTGCGGGGGGCGGAGCGCATCTCGCCGGGCACGGTGCGCGACCGGGTGACGCTCCAGGAGGCGCGCCCGCTGGACCGCAACGCGCTCGCCCGGAGCGTGCTCGCCATCGATTCGCTCTATCGCGAGCGGGGATACTACGCCGCGCGGGTCGAGCCCGTCCTCCAGCCCGCCGAGGGCGGGGTCCGGGTGCTGTTCGACATCGTGGAGGGGAACCGGGTCGCGGTGGGCCGGGTGGAGGTGGAGGGCAACGAGCGCTTCTCCGACGAGGAGCTCGTGGGCCGGATGGCCACCAAGCCCGAGGGGTTCTGGTGGTTCCGGAAGGGCGAGTACGACGAGGAGCAGCTCGAGACCGACCTGCGCGACCGGCTGCCCGCGTTCTACGCCTCCCGCGGCCTCGTGGACTTCCAGGTGACCGGGGACACGCTCGTGGCCGAGCCCGGCGCGAGCAAGGCGATCCTCCGCCTCTCCGTGGACGAGGGCCGGGTGCACCAGGTCGGCGCGTTCGACATCGTCGGCAACCGGCGGTTCTCCTCGGACGAGCTGGCGGGCTACTACCCCTTCGGCCACCGGGTCGGGGAGCCCGTGGCCGCCGCTCCGTTCGACCGCTCTGCCTGGGAGAAGGCCACCGAGGACGTCCGGAACCTCTACACCAATACCGGCCACATCTATGCCCAGGTCGAGGCCGAGGAGGTCCGCCGCACCGCCTCGGATGGCACGCCGGTCATCGACCTGAAGTGGTCGATCCGGGAGGGGCCACCCGCGACCATCAACAAGATCGTCATCCTCGGCAACGACGTCACCCACGAGCGGGTGATCCGCGAGGCCATCGTGATGGCGCCGGGGATGGTCTTCAGCCGGGACGCGCTGCTCCGCTCCTACCAGAACATCGGCAACCTGGGGTTCTTCCAGCAGCCGCTGCCCCCGCCCGACGTCCAGCCCACCGCGAACGGGGTGGACGTCGACATCATCTTCCGGGTCGAGGAGCGGCGCACCGGCAACATCAACTTCGGCGCCTCGATCGGGCAGGGCACCGGGCTGGGCGGATTCATCGGGCTGGAGGAGCCCAACCTGTTCGGGCGGGCCAAGCGCGGGCGGCTGCAGTGGCAGTTCGGGCGGAACATCAATGACTTCACCCTGAGCTACACCGACCCGGCCATCAATGGCGGCCGGATCTCCGGCACCGTGTCGCTCTTCAACTCCCGCCAGCGCTACACCATCGGCGACCTGGGCCGGCGGAAGCAGCAGGGCGGGCAGGTCCAGATCGGCTTCCCGGTCTACGGCGCGCGGTACACGCGGCTCTACACCAGCTACGGCTACCAGCAGATCGAGTACTCCGAGGGCTCGGACGACCTCCGCGAGCGCTTCAGCTGCGAGAGCTGCGTCCGCTCCACCGTGGGGCTCAACCTGGTCCGGGACACCCGCGTCGGGCTGCCCTTCGCCACGGGCGGGCAGCAGGCGAGCATCGGCCTCGAGTTCAACGGCGGTCCGCTGCTGGGCGGCACCGGCGACTACCGGAAGGTGGACCTCGAGGGCCGCTGGTACGCGCCGCTCGGGGCGATCGGGGGACAGGGCGGGTTCGGCCAGTCGGTGCAGTTCGTGCTCGGGTTCACCGCGCGGACCGGCTTCGTCTTCGGCGACGCCGGCCCGTTCTACACCGAGCGCTACTCCATGGGCGGCACGCAGTACGGCCTGCCGCTGCGCGGCTACGAGGAATTCGCGATCACCCCCTTCGGGTATGACCCACTGGCCGGCGGCAGCTCCGCCCGGCCGGAGTCCTTCGGCGAGAGCTTCGCGCTGTTCAGCGTCGAGGCGGGCGCGCGGGTGAGCCAGAACCTCTACTTCAGCACCTTCTTCGACGCAGGCAACGTGTACCGCACGCCGGGGCAGTACGACCCCACCCGTCTCTTCCGGGGCGGGGGCGTCGGCGTGGCCCTGATCTCGCCCCTCGGCCCCATCGGGATCGACCTGGCCTACGGCTTCGACCGGGTGGACCGGGACGGCCAGCCCGACCCGGGCTGGAAGATGCACTTCAAGCTCGGCAACTTCTTCTGAGGCACCTGATTCACCCTTCGGCACCGGAGTGCGGCATGGCGCGGTATTCCTGGGGACTCGCGGTGGGCGTGCTGCTCGCGGCAGCCCCCGTCCTGGCCCCGGCGGTCTCGGCCCAGCAGGCCCAGGCCCCCAAGATCGGCTTCATCGACTCGCGTGTCGTCCTGCGCGAGACCCCCGGCTACGCCCAGGCGGAGTCCCTGTTCACCCGCGACGTGGAGGGCTACCGCCTCGAGGTGCAGAAGCTGCAGGCCAGCCTCGACTCGGCGGCGCAGGACTTCGAGCGCTCGAGCCTGGTGCTCAGCCCGACCGCGCGCGACACCCGCCGGAAGGAGCTCGAGCAGCAGCAGACCCAGATGGAGCGCCGCGCGGCCGAGCTCCAGCAGCGGGCGGCGGCGCGCGAGCGCGAGCTCCTGAGCCCGCTGCAGCAGCGGGTCAACGCGGCGATCGAGTCCATGCGCGCCGGCGGCGGCTACATGGCGATCTTCGACGTGAGTGCGCCGGGTGCCGGCATCCTCGCGATCGACAAGACGCTCGACATGACGCAGCGCGTCATCGAGCTGGTCAAGGCCGCGAGCCGCTGAGGCTCGGGTGAGCCTCCCGGCCCGCGCGATCGCCGACCTGGTCGGCGGGCGCCTGCAGGGGGAGAGCGTGCCGCTGGCGCGCGTCGCCGCCCTCGATCGCGCGGGCCCGGACGCCCTCTCGTTCCTCGCCTCCCCCCGTTACCTGGCGCAGTTCCGCGCGTCGGGAGCGGGGGCGGTGCTGTTGACGGAGGCGCTCGCCGCGGAGCCGGGCGGACCCGCCGTGCGGATCGTGGTTGCCGACCCGATGGCGGCGCTGGCCGTGGCCGTGGAAGCGCTGTATCCGCCGTCGGGCCCGGAGCCGGGCATCGACTCGGCCGCCCGGATCGGACCCGGGACCATGTTCGGGCCGGGGCTCCGGGTGGGGCCGGGCGCCGTGCTGGGCCGTGGCGTCCGGCTGGGCGCGCGGTGCATCGTGGGGCCGTACGCGGTCCTGGAGGACGGGGTGGAGGCGGGCGACGACGTGGAGATCGGCCCTTTCGTCGTCTGCCACGCCGGGGCCCGGCTGGGCCACCGGGTACGCCTCAAGACCGGGGCGGTCGTGGGGGGCGAGGGCTTCGGCTTCCGGAGCGGCCCCGACGGTCATCGCCGCACCCGCCACGTCGGCGGCTGCATCCTCGAGGACGACGTCGAGGTCGGGGCGCACACCTGCGTCGACCGCGGCAGCGTGGATGACACCGTGATCGGCGCCGGGTCGAAGCTCGACAATCTGGTGCACGTGGCGCACAACGTCCGTCTGGGGCGGCACTGCCTGGTGATGGCCCAGGTGGGGATCTCCGGGAGCACCCGCCTGGGCGACGGCGTGATCGTGGCCGGCCAGGCCGGGATCGGCGGGCATCTCGTGGTGGGGGACCGGGTGCGGGTCGGGGGCCAGGCGGGCGTGACCGCGTCGGTCCCGGCCCGTGGCGACGTGAGCGGCTACCCGGCCCGGCCTCACCGGGAGCAGCTGCGGCGAGACGCGGCGCTTTCCCGGCTGGCCCGGATCGCCGGACAACTCGAGGACCTGGCCAAGGAGCGAGCTTCCCGTGGGTAGATTCGGCATCGAGCGCGCGGCCACCGTGCGGGGCATCGGCCTGCACACCGGGAGCGCCACGTCGCTGACCTTCGAGCCGGCGGAGGCGGGGCGCGGCATCGTGTTCCGCCGCACCGACCTGCCGGGGACGCCCGAGATCCCGGCGCGCCTCTCCGCGGTCCAGGCGACCGAGCGCCGCACGGTGCTCGGGGACGGCACCGCCGAGGTGCACACCGTGGAGCACGTCCTCGCGGCGATCCGCGGCCTGGGCGTCGAGGACGTCGTGGTCGCGCTGGACGGCCCGGAGCCGCCCGCCGGCGACGGCTCCTTCCGGCCCTTCGTGGAGGCGCTGCGCGCGGCGGGACCGGTGGAGCGGCCGGGCGAGCCCGTGCTGTACCGGGTCTCCGCCCCGTTCACCGTCACCGAGGGCGAGAGCACCTACATCATCTCCCCGGCGCGCACCTGCCGGCTCACCGTCACCATCGACTTCCCCCACCCGCTCATCGGCAGCCAGGCCGGCAGCTGGGAGCTCGGCCCGGGCGCCTTCGAGCGCGAGCTCGCGGGCGCGCGGACCTTCGGGTTCACCCACGAGGTCGAGCGGCTCCGCGCCCAGGGGCTCATCCAGGGGGCCTCCACCGCCAACGCGGTCGTGCTCGACGACCGGCGCGTGCTCGACACCGAGCTCCGCTGGCCCGACGAGTTCGTGCGCCACAAGGCGGGCGATCTCGCCGGCGACCTCGCCCTCCTCGGCGGCCGGCTCGAGGCCCACGTGGTCGCCACCAGGCCGAGCCACCAGGGCAACGTGGCCCTCGCCCGCGCGCTCGCCCGGACCGGGCAGCGGGAGGGCGGCTTCGCGATGGACATCGGCCAGATCCTCGACGTCATCCCTCACCGGTACCCCTTCCTCCTGGTGGACCGGATCATCGAGATCGAGGGCGACCGGCGGATCGTGGGCATCAAGAACGTCACGATCAACGAGCCGTTCTTCCAGGGCCACTTCCCGGGCCACCCGATCATGCCCGGGGTGCTGATCATCGAGGCCATGGCACAGGTCGGGGGGATGCTGCTGCTGGGGCTCTTCAAGGGCGAGGAGCGGCAGGAGAAGGTCGTCTACTTCATGTCGCTCGACGGGGTGAAGTTCCGGCGCCCGGTGCTCCCGGGCGACCAGCTGCGCTTCGAGCTGGAGATGGTGCAGTTCCGCGGGAAGACCTGCCGCATGAAGGGCGTGGCCTTCGTCGATGGCCAGGTGGTGAGCGAGGCCGACATGATGGCGAGGGTCGTGGACCGGTGACGGTCACCGTCCACCCGACGGCGCTGGTGGACCCCTCGGCCGAGCTCGGGGAGGGCACGATCGTCGGTCCGTTCGCGATCGTCGGCCCGGCGGTGATCACCGGGCCGGACTGCCGGCTCGACGCCCGGGTCTCCCTGGAGCGCTTCGTGCGCCTCGGCGCCGGGGTCCAGGTCGGCGTCGGCTCGGTGCTCGGTGGGCTGCCGCAGGACCTCAAGTTCAAGGGCGAGGAGACCTGGGTCGAGGTGGGGGATGGCACCGTGCTCCGGGAGTACTGCACCGTGAACCGGGGCACGGCCGCCACCGGCCGCACCGTGGTCGGCCCGGACTGCTTCCTGATGAGCTACGTGCACATCGCCCACGATTGCCGGCTCGCGGAGCGGGTGATCATCGCCAACGGCACCCAGATCGCCGGCCACGTGACCATCCACGACCACGCGAGCCTGAGCGGGCTCGTCGCGGTGCACCAGTTCGTCACCATCGGCGCGTACGCGTTCGTGGGGGGCTGCACCCGGGTCAACCAGGACATCCCACCCTACGTGAAGGCGGTGGGGAACCCGATGGAGCTCTTCGGGCTCAACTCGATCGGGCTGCAGCGGAACGGCTTCGCGCCGGAGACCATCTCCGCCCTCAAGCGCTGCTATCGCCTCTTCTTCAACTCGGACCTGAACCTCTCCCAGGCCCTGGAGCGCGCGCGGCTCGACCTGCCTGCCGCGCCCGAGGTGGAACGCTTCATCCAGTTCGTCGAGTCGAGCGGGCGCGGGGTGCCGGCGTGAGCCCGCGCCTCCCCGTGGGCGTGATCGGGACCGGCGCGCTCGGCCGCCACCACGCGCGCCACCTGGCCTCCCTCGAGGGGGCCGAGCTGGTGGGCGTCGCGGACGCCGATCCCGCCGCCGGCGAGCGGGTGGCGGCCGAGGTGGGCACCCGCTACTTCGCCGACGTGGATGACCTGCTGGGCCGGGTCCGCGCCGTGTCGGTGGCGGTCCCGACCTCGGTGCACCACGCCGTCGGCCGCCACGCGCTGGCCCGCGGTGTCGCCGTGCTGATGGAGAAGCCGCTCACCGCCACCCTCGAGGAGGCCGACGACCTCGTGGCGCTCGCCGAGGCCGAGGCCCTGCCGCTGGCTGTCGGCCACATCGAGCGCTTCAACCGGGCCGTGCGCGCCGCCCGGCCGCTGCTCGACGGCCCGCGCTTCGCCGAGGCCGAGCGCGTGGCGCCCTTCACCCCGCGTGGCACCGACGTCCCGGTCGTGCTCGACCTGATGATCCACGACCTCGACCTCGTGCTCCACCTATTTGGCGGGCGCGCCGCCACCGACGTGCGCGCCGTCGGCGTGCCGGTGCTCTCGCCCCACGTGGACATCGCCAACGCGTGGGTGGAGTTCGGCGGCGGGGCGGTGGCCAACGTCACCACCTCCCGGCTCGGGCTCAAGCGGGAGCGGAAGCTCCGCCTGGTGCAGCCCAGCGGGTACTTCTCCCTCGATCTCGCGGCCGGCACCGGGGTCTTCTTCCGCCTCCGCGAGGGGTGGACCCCGGGGGCCGGCGCCGCGCTCGAGGACGCCGTGGACGTGGTGCCGCTCCACGCCCCCGAGGGCGACGCCCTCCGGATGGAGCTCGAGGCCTTCGTCTCCGCGGTGCGTGGCGAGGGCGACGTGGCGGTGACCGGCGCGGAGGGACGGGCGGCGCTCGCGCTGGCGCTCCGGGTCACGGAGGCGGTGCGGCGCTTCCACGGGGCGTGATGCCCGGCGGCCCGCGTCTCCTGGTCTCCGCGGGCGAGCCCTCCGGCGACCTGCACGCGGCGCCCGTGGTGGAGGCGCTGCGGGCCCGCTGGCCCGACGCCGTGGTGGATGCCCTCGGCGGGCCCCGCCTCGCCGCCGCGGGGGCGAGGGTGCGGTGGCGGATGGAGGACTACGCCGCCTTCGGCCTCGCGGAGGTGGTGGCCTCGCTCCCGCGCCACGCCCGGTTGCTCCGCGAATGGCGGCGCGCGCTCACCCGGGGCGACTGGGACCTGGTGGTGTTGCTGGACTATCCCGGCTTCCACCTGCGGGTGGCGGAGGCGGCGCGCGCCGCCGGCGTGCCGGTGCTCTACTACATCGCCCCGCAACTCTGGGCCTGGCGACCCGAGCGGGCGAGGCGGTTTGCGGGGGCGGTGGACCGCCTGGCGGTCATCCTCCCGTTCGAGGCCGCGTTCTTCGGCCGGCTCGGTGTGGCCGCGACGTACGTCGGCCACCCGCTGCTCGACGGCGAGCTCTGGCCCGACAGGGCGGAGGCACGGCGGCGGCTGGGGATCGGGGCGGGGGACCGGGTGCTGGCACTCCTCCCGGGTAGCCGGGGTGGGGAGGTGCGCCGGCTCTGGCCGGCCCTGCGTGAGGCGGCGTTCCGGCTCCGCCGCGAGGGACGGTGCGACCGCGTGCTCGTCGCCTCGACCGGCGCCGGAACCTATCCCGGAGCCGACGGGTTCACCCTGGTGCCGGGGGACTCGCGACTGGTGATGGCGGCGGCGGACGCCGCGCTGGCGAAGTCGGGGACAACGACGCTGGAGTGCGCGCTGGCCGGGACGCCGATGGTGGTGGCCTACGCGGTGCATCCGGTGACCTGGCTCATCGCGCGGCGCCTGGTCACGGTGCCATACGTGAGCCTGGTGAACCTCGTGGCGGAGCGGCCGGTGGTGCCGGAGCTGCTCCAGGGCGAGGTCACCCCCGACCGGCTCGTGGCCGAGGCGACCCCGCTGCTCCAGCCGGGCTCGACGGCGCACGCGGCCCAGCTCCGGGGATTCGCCGAGGTGCGGAACCGGCTCGGCGGCCCGGGAGCCGCGGTGCGGGTCGCGGGCCTGGCGGGGGAGCTGCTCGGACGGTGAGGCTTCGGCCGTCGCCGGCCACGGTGGCCCGGCTCGCGCCCCCCATCGTCGGGGCCCTCGCGCGCACCTGGCGGTATCGCGAGGAGGGCGACCAGGCATGGCGCGGCTTCCTGGCCGCGCGCCGCCCCTTCGTCGTGGCGCTCTGGCACGATATCCTGCTGATGCCGCTCTGGCGCCACCGGGATCTCGGCGTCGCGATCGTGGTGAGCGAGGCGCGCGACGGTCAGTACCTCGCGGACGTGGCGGCGCGGTTCGGATTCGGGGCCGTGCGCGGCTCGAGCACGCGCGGAGGCTCGAAGGCCCTGCTCGGCGCGCTCCGGGTGCTCGGCGAGGGCGGGGTCGTGGCCTTCACGCCGGACGGACCGCGGGGCCCGCGTCGGGTGCTCAAGCCCGGTGTGGTGGCGGCGGCCCAGCAGGCCGGCGTCCCCGTGGTGCCGGTGCATGCGGTACCCGACCGGGCGTGGCGCTTCCGCTCCTGGGACCGGTTCTGTCTCCCCAAGCCGTTCGCGCGCGTGCGCCTCGGCTACGGGACGCCGGTCGACGTGGCCCCGGGCGCGGCGGGACTCTCGGCGGGAGTGGCGGCGGTGGTAGGTGCGCTCGATCGACTGGCCCGGGACCTCGGGGAAACCGAATGATCCGTACGCGGAGGGGCGACACCCACCGGATGATCCGCTGGCTCTGGACGAGCCGGCGGCTCGATGCGCGCCTCGCCCGGCTCGCTCTGCTGCCCGCGGCGGGGCTCTGGCGGATCGGAATGGGTGCCCGTCGGGCCGGGTACGCGCGGGGGTGGATCGCGATCCACGACCTGCCGCTACCCAGCGTCGCGGTGGGCAACCTCACCGTGGGTGGCTCGGGCAAGACGCCGGTGGCGATCTGGATCGCCCGGCACTACCGTGACCGGGGACTGGTGCCGGGGGTCCTCCTGCGCGGGTACCGGGGCGGGGACGAGGCCCGGGTGCACGAGCGGGCGGTGCCGGAGGCCGTCGTCGTGGCGGATCCCGACCGCCGGGCCGGCGCCGAGCGGGCCCTGGCGCGCGGTGCGAACGTCCTGGTCCTGGACGACGCCTACCAGCGGATGGACGTGCGGCGGGACCTGAACGTCGTGGTGGTGAGTGCCGAGACCAGCCGGGCCGTACGCTGGCCGCTACCCGCCGGGCCCTGGCGGGAAGGCCTCGCCGCGCTCGATCGCGCCGACGTGCTCGTCGTGACCCGGAAGCGGGCGGGGCCGGACGTGGCCCTGGCCCTGGCGGCCGAGCTGGGCCCGCGGGTGGCCGGGCCGGTGGCGGTGGTGCACCTGGGGCTCCGCCGGCTCGAGGGCCTGCTCAGCGGCCGTCCTACCGGCGCGGAGCACCTGGCCGGGCGCCGGGTGGTGGCGGCGGCGGCCATTGCCGATCCCGACGCCTTCGTCGCGCAGCTCAAGGGACTCGGTGCCGCGGTGCAGGTGGCCACGTGGCCCGATCACCACGAGTTCCGCGAGGAGGACGTGGCATGGCTCGCCCGGGCGAGCCGGAAGGCCGACCACGTCGTCATCACCGAGAAGGACGCCGTGAAGTTGCGGCACCGCTGGCCCGCGAGCGCCCCGGAGCCGCTCGTCGCCCAGCTCGACCCGGTGTGGGAGCATGGCGAGGCGGACCTCGTCGCCGCCCTCGACGCCGTGGTCACCCCGGTCGAGCAGCTGGGGGCCCCGATCGGCCCCGATCGACCCGATTCCCGAACCCACAGGCCGGCTCCCCCGCGGACCGGACAGCCATGAGCACCCACACGACGCACGCGTCCCAGGTCATCCGACCCGAGAAGGACACCTTCCTCCACGAGGAGAACCCCTACGAGGCGATGATGTCCCGCTTCGACGTCGCGGCCGAGAAGCTCGGCCTCGACCCGGGACTCTACAAGATCCTCCGGCATCCGGAGCGGGAGCTCACGGTCGCGGTGCCGATCCAGCGGGACAACGGCGACATCGAGGTCTACACCGGCTACCGGGTGCTGCACAACACCTCCCGCGGGCCGGGGAAGGGCGGCATCCGGTTCGACCTGAACGTCACCCTCGACGAGGTCCGGGCCCTGGCGGCCTGGATGACCTGGAAGTGCGCCGTGGTCAACATCCCCTTCGGTGGCGCCAAGGGAGGCGTGATCTGCGAGCCCACCACGATGAGCACCAGCGAGCTGGAGCGGCTCACCCGCCGCTACACCGCCGCGATCATCGACTTCCTCGGGCCCGACTCCGACGTTCCTGCGCCCGACGTCAACACCAATGAGCGCGTCATGGCGTGGATCATGGACACCTACTCCATGCACAAGCGCCATACGGTGACCGCGGTGGTCACCGGGAAGCCGGTGGAGATGGGCGGGTCGCTCGGCCGCCGCGAGGCCACCGGCCGCGGGTGCATGATGGTCACGCGCCAGGCGCTGCAGCTGCTCGGGCTGCCGACCCGCGGGGCCCGCGTGGTCGTCCAGGGCTTCGGGAACGTGGGCTCGGTCACGGCCAACCTGCTGGCGCGCGAGGGTGCGAAGGTCATCGCGGTGAGCGACAAGTCCGCCGCGATCCACAACGCCGCCGGCATCGACGTCGAGGACGCGCTCAAGTGGGTGCGGGAGCACCGCTACCTCGACGGCTACCCCCGCGCCGAGCGGATCACGAACGAGGCGCTGCTCGCCCTCGAGTGCGAGGTGCTGGTGCCGGCGGCCCTGGAGAACGTGATCACCAGCCGGAACGCCGCGAACGTGGGCGCCCGCATCATCTGCGAGGGCGCGAACGGCCCGACCACCGCCAATGCCGACCGGATCCTGGAGGAGAAGGGGGTGTTCGTCATCCCCGACATCCTCGCGAACGCCGGCGGGGTGACCGTCAGCTACTTCGAGTGGGTGCAGGACCGCGGGGGCTACTTCTGGGACGAGGAGACGGTCAACGGCCGCCTCGGGCGGATCATGACCAAGTCCTTCGACGAGGTGGCCACGATGGCGAAGCGCCACGAGGTGAGCATGCGCCTCGCGGCGTACATGCTCTCCATCGAGCGGGTGGCCGCGGTCCACCGCCTGCGCGGGCTCTATGCCTGATGGAGCTTCGCATCCTCGCGGTCGGCCGGCTCCGTCCCGGGTTCCGCGAGGCATGTGACGACTACCGCCGGCGGCTCGGGCGCTTCGCCCGGGTCGCCGAGCGGGAGGTGCGGGAGGCCGCCGGGGCCGGCGCGGCCCGCCGGGGGCAGGAAGGGGTGGCGCTGCTCCGGGGCCTCCCGCCCGAGGCACGCCTGGTGGTCCTCGATCCCGCTGGCCGCCCGTGGTCCAGCACGGAGCTGGCCCGGCAGGTGAGCCGGTGGCGCGAGGGCGGCCGCCCGGTGGCATTCGCGATCGGCGGGGCGGAGGGCCATGGCGACGCGGTGGTCGCCCGCGCCACGGAGCACTGGAGCCTCGGGCCGCTCACGCTGCCGCACGAGCTCGTCCGGGTCATCGTCTATGAGCAGCTCTATCGTGCCTTCACCATTCTCGAGGGGCATCCCTATCACCGTGCCTAGTGCCCGGGGTGGAACGAGCCGGGCACCAGGACCGGGCACCCGGCCGGATGCGGGCTCCGGCCGCCGGGCACGGTGGTAGGGCCATGACCGAGTGGTTCGAGGAGTGGTTCAACGACGCCTACCTGCACCTCTATCCCCACCGGGATGACGCCGACGCCGAACGGCTCGTGGCGCTGCTGGTCCGGGTGCTCCCGTGGCGGGCGGGGTGGCGCGTCCTGGACGTGGCCTGTGGGGAGGGCCGGCACGCGCGGGCCCTGGCCGCGGCCGGGGCATGGGTCGTCGGCCTCGATCTCTCGCCCGGACTTCTCGCCCGCGCCCGGGAAGCCACCCCGTCGCCGCTCGTCCGCGCCGACATGCGGGCCCTCCCCATCCGCCGTGGGACGATGGACTTGACGGTGAACCTGTTCACCAGCTTCGGCTACTTCGACTCCGATGCGGAGCACGCCGAGGCCTTGCAGGGCATGGTGCGCACGGTGCGCCCCGGCGGCTGGTTCGCGCTCGACTTCCTCAATGCGACCCACATCCGGGCGACCCTGGTGCCGGAGGAGGACGCGACGCTCGCCGGCACCAGCGTCCAGCTGCGCCGGCGGCTCGAGGCGGGAGGGCGCTACGTCGCCAAGGACATCCTGCTCGCCGATGGCCGGCGCTTCCGGGAGCGGGTACGGCTCTTCGAGCCCGGGGAGCTGGAGGCCATGCTGGAGGCCGCGGGCGGTCGCATCCGGTACCGCCTCGGCGACTACGGCGGGGCGACGCTTTCCGCCGGGAGTGCCCGGGTGATCCTCCTCGCGGAGGTCGGGTGAGCTTCCGCCTCGTCCCGACCCCGATCGCTCCCGTTCGGCTGCCGGAGCCCCCTGCGAAGGGAGGGCTCGCGCCGGAGCTGCGGGCGGCGTTCCTCCCGGCGGTGGGGTCCGAGCGGCTCCTCGCCCGGCTGGCCGACCCGTCCGCCCTCGCCGTCACGACCGGCCAGCAGCCCGGGCTCTTCGGGGGCCCGCTCTACACCATCCACAAGGCGATGTCAGCCGCGGCGCTCGCCACCGAGCTCGAGGTCGCCTGGGGACGCCCGGTCGTCCCGGTCTTCTGGCTCGCCGGCGATGACCACGACCTCGCCGAGGCGGCAGGGGCGGCGTGGCTCGACGAGGAGGGCGGACTCGTGCGCCACGTGCTGCGCACCCGGCCGCCGGGTGCTCCGCTCACCCCGATGTTTCGGGAGCCGCTGGGGAGGGACGGCGCGGCTGCGGTGGGTGCGCTCGAGCGCACCCTCCGGAGCGGACCGCACCGGGAGGCCATGGTGGACTGGGCGCGCCGGCACTGGCGGCCCGAGACCACGGTGGCAGGAGCCTTCGCCACCGGCATCGCGGAGCTGCTCGCCCCGTTCGGGATCCTCTGCTTCGACAGCACGAGCGCAGCTGCCAAACGGGCGATGGCCCCGCTGCTGCTGGAGGCGGCGGCGCGCGCGGGGGAGCTCGATGCCGCGCTCGCCGAGCGCGCCCGGACGCTGCGGGAGACCGGAGCCGACCCGGGCGTCGCCGTCGGGGATGGCGCGGCGCTCGTCATGCTCGAGGGCCGTGACGGGCGGGACCGGCTCGTTCCCGAGGGCGCCGACTGGACCCTCCGGCGCAGCGGGGAGCGGTTCGACCGGCGGGCCCTCGAGGGTGTGGCCGCCCTGGACCCGGCGCGACTCTCGCCCAACGTCCTGCTGCGACCGGTCGTCGAACGCGCCCTCCTTCCCACGGTGGCCTACGTGGCCGGGCCGGGGGAACTCCGCTACCTGCCCCTCGCCGCTCCGCTCTACGACCGCCTCGGAGTCAGCGCCCAGCGCCCGATTCCGCGCTGGTCCGGCCTCGTGGTCGAGGCGCAGGCCGACCGCGTGCTCGCCAAGTTCAGCGCCTCGCTCGAGGAACTGATGGCGGACGGCGTGGCCCTGGAGCGGCGAGTGGTGCGGGGCGACCTGCCGGTCGCCGCCCGGCAGGCGCTCGACACCCTGCGGGAGAGTTCGGCACGGGAGTTCGGGACGCTGGCCGGGGTGGCGGCCGAAGTGGATCCCACCCTGGTCCGCTCGATCGAGGGACTGGCGCGCCGGGCGGACTGGGCCGTCGAGCGCGCCGAGCGGAAGCTGGTGGCGCATCTGCTCCGTCGCCGCGCGGTGGAGCTCGCGCAGGTCGGACGGGCCCGCACCGGCCTCCGCCCGGGCGGGGCACCACAGGAGCGCGTCCTCGGCTTCCCCGCCTTCGGCGCGCGGCACGGCGGCACTCTGCCCGCAGCGGTCCGGGACGCCGCCCGGACCAGCTACGCCGCCGCGCTTGAAGCGGCTCCCGCCCGGTCCTAGACTCCATCCATGGCCATTGTCGGGATCATCCTGCTCCTCGTGCTCCTCGTCCCGATCCTGGGGCTCGTGATCGACAGCCCGATCGGGCGGGCGATCGCGCGTCGCATCGAGGGACAGGGGCCGGAGGCCGTGCCCGACCTCCCCGAGCTGCGGCGCAAGGTGGACCTCCTCGAGGGGGAGGTGGAGGACCTGCAGCGCACCATCGAGTCGCTTCGCGAGGAGCAGGCCTTCCTCCAGCGCCTGCTGGAGGACCCGCCGCGCCCGCCGCTTCCCCCGGCGCCCCGCCCCTGAACGCCTCCCCGCGACGGCCCGCCGCGCTGGTGGCCGCGGGGATCCTGCTCACCCGCGTCCTGGGATTCGTCCGGGAGCGGGTGTTCGCCCACTATCTCGGCAACGGGCCCGCCGCCGACGCCTTCCGGGCCGCCCTCAAGATCCCGAACGTCCTGAGGAACCTCCTGGGTGAGGGGACGCTCTCCGCGTCCTTCATCCCGGTGTACGCTCGGCTGCTCGAGCGGGGGGACGAGGCGGGCGCGCGGGCGCTGGCCGGTGCCGTGCTCGGCCTCCTCACCGCGGCCTCGGCAGTGGCCGCGCTCGTCGGCATCGCCCTGGCCCCCGTGCTCACCGACGTGGTCGCCTTCGGGTTCCAGGGCCCCACCCGCGAGCTCACCATCCGGCTCGTCCGCATCCTCTTCCCGATGACCGGCCTGATGGTGGTGTCCGGCTGGTGTCTTGGCGTCCTCAACTCGCACCGCCGGTTCTTCCTGCCCTACGCGGCACCGGCGGTCTGGAACATCGCCGGGATCGCCGCCCTCTGGCTGGCTGCGTTCTGGGACCGGCGGCCGGCGAGCCTGGCCGTCGCGCTGGCGTGGGGCACCGTGGCGGGGAGCCTGGTCCAGGTCCTCATCCAGCTTCCCGCGTGTGCCCGGCTGCTCCGCGGCCTCCCCTTCAGGGTGTCCACCGGCGTGCCCGGGGTGCGCGAGGTGCGCACCGCCTGGCTCCCGGTGGTGCTTGGCGCCGGGGTGGCGCAGATCGCCTCGGTCGTGGACACGCAGCTCGGCTCGCTGGCACCGGGCGGCGTGGCCGCTCTGGGGTACGCCCAGCTGCTCCAGTCGCTGCCGATCAGTCTCTTCGGCGTCGCCGTGGCCGCTTCCGCCCTCCCCGAGCTCTCCCGCGAGGCGGGTCGCGCGGACGGCCTGGGGATGCTGCGTGAGCGGCTTGGTGCCGGTGTCTCGCGGATCGCGTTCTACGTGCTGCCGATGGCGGTCGGCTACGTGCTGCTCGGGGAGCCGCTCGTCGCGGCGCTCTTCGAGACCGGTCGCTTCGGCCCCGAGGACACCGCCGTGGTGGCCGGCCTCCTCGCCGCCTACGGCGTCGGCCTCCTCGCCCAGGCCGCCACCAAGCTGCTCGCGTCCGGCTACTACGGCCTCCAGGACACCAGGACGCCGGTACGCCTCGCCATCGCCACGCTCGTGGGCGGGACCGCGCTCGGGTACTGGTTTCTGACCCGGACCGGATTCGGGGTGGCGGGCATCGCGTTCGGTTCGGCGCTCGGCGCCTGGGCGTACGCCGTCCTCGCGCTGGCTGGGCTGGACCGGCGGCTCGGCGCCCCCGTGATCGGGCCCGGTGAGCGCGCCGGACTCGTCCGGATCGGCCTGGCAGCCGTCCTCGCCGCCGGGGCCGGGCTGGCGGCCTCGCGCTTCGGGGGCGAGGCGCCGGCCTTTGCGCGCGCAGCCCTGGCGTGGGGCACGTTCGGCGTTGCCTACCTGGCGGCGGGAGCGGCGTTCGGCGTGGCCGAGGCCCGGAGCCTCCTCCAGCGGGTCGGCATCGGGAGGACGTGATGGCGGACCCCGTGGGCGAGCGACTCCAGCGCAAGCTCGACACCCTGCCGGATGCCGCGGGCGTCTACCTCTGGAAGGATGCCGCGGGGGAGGTGCTCTACGTCGGCAAGGCGAAGCGGCTCCGCACCCGGGTGCGGAGCTACCTCCAGCTCGACCGACCCGTCAGCCCGAAGGACGAGCTCCTCCGGCGCCTCCTCGCCGACGTCGAAACCATCGTGGTGGACAGCGAGGCCCAGTCGCTCCTTCTCGAGAACAACCTGATCAAGGAGTACCAGCCGCGCTTCAACGTGCGGCTCAAGGACGACAAGAGCTACCCCTCGATCGCGGTCACGGTCCGGGAACCGTTTCCGCGGGTGCTCGTGACCCGCCGGCGTGACCTCGACGCCCGCTACTTCGGGCCCTACACCGACGTGGCGCAGATGCGCCGTACCCTCGCGCTCATCCGCCGCCTGTTCACCGTCCGGAGCTGCAGCCTCGACCTGCCGCGGGAGCGCCGCGACCGCCCCTGCCTCGACTATCACATCGGGCGGTGCCTCGCGCCCTGCGTCGGCTGGCAGGGCGAGGCGGATTACCGGCGCATGATCGACGAGGTGCTGGATTTCCTCGAGGGCCGCACCGGGGACGTCCGGGCCGCCGTACGTCGGATGATGGCCGAGGCGGCCGGGCGGGAGGATTTCGAGCGCGCCGCGGCACTCCGCGACACGCTCAAATGGCTGGAGCAGCTGGAGGCCCCCCCCGCCGTGGAGACCGTGGGCACCGGTGACGCCGACGTCGTGGGCTTCGCCCGCGATGGCGACGACGCGGTCGGCGTGCTGCTCCGCGTCCGCGATGGGCGGGTGATCGGCCGCGAGCACCGGTTCCTCGAGAATACCCAGGATGAGCCCGAGGACGCGGTGCTGGGTGCCTTCCTCGTCCGCTACTACCTGCCGCTCGAGGACCGGGTGCGTCGACTCCTGCTGCCGTTCCCGCCCGCCGACCTCGAGGGCCTCCAGGCGCTCCTCGGCGACGCCCGGGTGCAGGTGCCGCAGCGGGGTACCGCCGGCCGGTGGGTCGCCCTCGCCGACCAGAATGCCCGTCACCTGCTCGAGAGCCTGCGGCTCGAGACCTTCGAGACCGAGGAACGGGCCGAGGATCCCGTCTATGCGCTGGGGCGCGACCTGTCGCTCAACAGCGTGCCCCGGAGCATCGCCTGCGTGGACATCTCCCACAACCAGGGCCGCGACATGGTGGGCTCCCTGGTCTGGTTCGAGGCCGGCCGGCCGCGCAAGGCCGAGTACCGGCGGTTCCGGATCAAGGGGCTGGCCGAGCAGGACGACTACGCCGCCATCCAGGAGGTGGTGACCCGCTACCTCACCCGGCGGCGGGACGAGGGCCGGCCGCTGCCGGACCTGCTGGTCATTGATGGGGGGAAGGGGCAGCTCTCCTCGGCGCTGGAGGCCGCCCGGAGCGCCGGCTTCCCGGACCTCGCCCTGGCGAGCCTCGCGAAGCGGGACGAGGAGGTCTTCCTCCCCGGACGGGGGGAGCCGATCCGGCTGTCCCGCCGCAGTCCGTCCCTGCGGCTGCTCCAGCGCCTCCGCGACGAGGCCCACCGATTCGGGCTCGCCTACAGCCGCCGCCGCCGGACCGAGCGCGTGGTGACCTCCGAACTGCTCGAGATCCCCGGCGTGGGCCCGTCGCGCCGGCGCCACCTGCTGGAGCGCTTCGGCAGCCTCGCCGGAGTGCGGAGCGCGAGTCTCGACGAACTGATGGCCGTCGAGGGGGTGAGCCGCACCCTGGCCGAGCGCATCCGCGCGCATCTCGCGCCATGATGGATTGGCGCCTCGAGTGCGCCGCCTGCGGGGCGACGCGCGGCCCCGAGGGACTGCCGACCGTCTGCGACCGCTGCGGCCAGCCCTGGCTGGTGCGTTACCCTGACCGGGACTGGACCAAGACGCAGAGGGACAGTGCAGCGCCCGGAGTCGGGATGTGGCGGTGGCGCGCGTTCCTTCCGATCCTCGACGGGGAGGCGGCCGTCACGCTCGGCGAGGGCGACACGCCGCTCATGGCCCTGCCGCGGTGGGCGGCGCGCGCCGGACTGCCGCGACTCCTGCTCAAGGACGAGGGAGTGAACCCGACCGGCTCGTTCAAGAGCCGGGGGCTGAGCGCCGCGATCACGCGGGCGGCGGCAGCGGGTGTGACCCGGGTCACGATTCCGACCGCCGGGAACGCCGGCGTGGCCGCTGCGGCCTACGCCGCGCGGGCCGGCCTCCGCGCCCGCGTGTTCGCCCCCGATACCACGCCCCGGCGCCTCCTGTCCCAGGTCGTGTCCTTCGGCGGGGAACTCGTCCAGCTGCGCGGACACATCGGGGACTGCGGCAAGGCCTCGAGGCAGTGGGCGGCGGAGTCGGGGGCCCTCGATCTCTCGACCCTGCGCGAGCCGTATCGCATCGAGGGCAAGAAGACGCTGGGCCTCGAACTTGCCCTCCAGTTCGGGTGGCGTCTGCCGTCGGCAATCCTCTATCCCGCCGGCGGAGGCACCGGGCTGATCGGGATGTGGAAGGCGTTCGGCGAGCTCCGCGCCGCCGGGTGGTTGGCGGGCCCGCTGCCGAGGATGTTCGCGGTGCAGTCCACCGGCTGCGCCCCCATCGTGCGGGCATTCGAGGCGGGCGCCGCGACCGCGGAGCCATGGCAGGACCCGTGGACGGTCGCGAGCGGGCTCCGGGTGCCGGCCCCCTTGGGCGACCGGCTGATGCTGGCGGCGCTGCGCGAGAGTGGGGGCGGGGCGGAGGCCGTTGCCGACGAGCGGCTGCAGGCGGTCACCGCGGAGGTCACGGCGCTCGAGGGCGTGGATCTCTCCCCGGAGGGTGGGGCGGTCCTGGCGGTGGCCGAGGCCCTCGCGGCACGTGGCGTGCTTTCCGGGGAGGAGACGGTGGTGGCATTCAACACCGGGGCGGGGTGGCTGTACCGTGGCGACGGGGATTTGCCTGCGGCCTGAGCGCGGGCGATATTTCCAAGTCTATGGCCGAGAACCGCTTCGCCATCGTCGATCCGGCCGCCGGCATCAGCGGCGACATGCTGCTGGGCGCACTCGTCGCGGTGGGACTCCCGGACGCCTGGGCCGAAGCGCTTCCCGGACGGCTGGGCATCAGGGACCTGCACGTGTCGGTCGCGCGCGCGCGGCGGTGCGGGCTCGAGGCGGTGCAGGTCCGGGTGGAGCTGCCGGGGGGGCAGCACGAACATCCCGCGCTGGAGGTTGGCGCCGCCTCCCCTCGGGCCCATGCTCACGGGCGTGGCCACGGACACGAGCCGGCGACGGCTCATGACCACAGCCACGCCGGCCACCTGCTCCATGCGCACGCGCACGGTGACCATCCTCACCGACACGTGGCGGAGCTGATCCGCATCATCGAAGCGGCGGAATTCTCCTCTTCGGTGAAGGAGCGGGCGGTGGGGGCGTTCCGCCTGCTCGCGGACGCCGAGGCTCGGGTTCACGGCGTCCCGGCCGAGGACGTCGCGCTGCACGAGGTGGGGGCCCTCGATGCGCTGGTGGACATCGTCGGCGCCATGGATGGATTCGAGCGGCTGGGCGTCGGGCGGGTGCACGTGCTTCCGCTGGCGCTCGGGACCGGCTGGGTCACGGCGGCGCACGGGACCATGAGCGTGCCGGCCCCCGCCACCGCACTGCTGGTGGAGGGGCTCGAGATCGGCCCGAACGGCCCCGTCACCGGCGAGGCGACGACCCCGACCGGGGCCGTGCTGCTCCGGACGCTGGGCGAGGGACCTCCGCCGCCCCGCTGGCGCGGCTGTCGTACCGGGTGGGGAGCGGGTGGCCGCGATCCCGCGGGATACTCGAATGTGCTGCGCCTGGTGGTGGCAGAGGCGGCGCCCGAAGCGGGACAGGTCTTCACCGTCGTGACCGACGTGGACGACCTGAGCCCCGAGTACCTGCCGCCCCTCCGGGAGGCGCTCGCGGACGCGGGCGCGGTGGACGTCCAGGCCTGGGTGACGATCGCCAAGAAGGATCGTCCCGGCTTCCGGATCGAGGCGCTGGTCCCGGTGGATGGCCTCGAGCGGGTGCGCGACGCCTTCTTCCGGCACAGCCCGACGGCCGGCCTCCGATGGTGGCCGGCGGAGCGGGTGACGCTGCCACGGGAGGTGGTGGAGGTGGCCGTCGGTGGGGAGCGCGTGCGCGCGAAGGTGCTCGCTGGCCCGGATGGGCCGCGGATCAAGGCGGAGTACGACGACGTCGTCGCGGCGGCGAAGCGCCTGGGGCGGGCGCCCCGCGACGTGGCCAACGATGTCCACGACGCAGTACGGCGCCGGTTGGGCGCTGCGACGACAGCAACCAAGGAGCAGTGACGATGCGCAGGATTCTCGGTGCCGTGTGCGCCGTGACGGTCGCCATGCCTGCCTGGGCCCAGGAGCCCGCGGCGGCGCCCAAGCCGATTTCCGAGATCGTGAAGTCGGCGCAGCCCACGACCTACGAGGCCCCGGCGTGCGACCTGGGAGAGAGCCACTTCAAGGTGAGCTCGGGCCGCACGTACGTGAAGGCCGCCATCGAGAACGCCACCAATCGTGAGCGGATTCTCGGCGACGCGAAGCGGGTGCTGATGGAGGCGGTCGAGAAGGACGGGCAGTCCAACTCGGGCCAGGCCTGGTTCTGGCTGGGTCGGGTGGCGCTCTACCAGGGCGACATCGCCGCCGCCGACGCCGCGATGGACCGGGCCGAGTCCCTCGCGCCGGGCTGCCGGGAGGAGATCGCCAAGTTCCGGCGGCCGACCTGGGCGGGGCTGACCCAGGCGGGCATCGACCTCATGAACCAGGAACGGAATGCCGAGGCCAAGCCGTACCTCGAGGCCGCTGCTTCGTTCTATGACCAGGAGCCCCAGGCGTTCGCCGGGCTCGGCAGCCTGGCCCTCGCGGCGAACGATCCCGCCGGGGCCCTCGAGTGGTATCGCAAGGCCTTCGCCGCCTCCGGCAAGCCGGAGCAGAAGCACGCACGCGCCGTGGCGGCCGCCCAGATCGGGACCGCGTTCGCGGGGCAGGGCAACACCGACAGCGCGATCGCCTACCTGGGCATCGCGGTGCAGGATGCCGACACGGTGGAGCAGGCCGGCCTGCTCAAGCAGAGTCTCTTCAATCTCGCGCTGATGGAGCAGCGGGCCGGCCGGCCCGCGGAGGCGGCTCGGCACCTCGGCCGCGTGGTGCAGCTCGATCCCGCGGACGTGGACGCGAAGCGGGGCCTGGCGCAGGCGCTCCGCTCCGCCGGAATGGCCGACAGCGCGCGCACGGTCGAGCAGGGGCTGCTCCAGGCCGCTGGAACCGGCGGTGCGGTGAGCGCCGCCGCGGTGATGGATCTGGGGGTCGCGGCGTATCGCGAGCAGAAGTACAAGGAGGCCGCCGAGGCCTTCGCCAAGGTCCTCGCGATGGAGCCCAACAACCGGGACGCCCTCTACAACCTGGCGAACAGCTACCTGGGCCTGAACGACTGGGCCAGGCTGTCCGAGACGGCCGACCGCCTGCTCCTCATCGAGCCGTACAACGAGTTCGTGAACAAGGCGTCGATCCGGGCGCACCAGCAGCAGAAGCACGCCGCGGCGGCGAACGCCGGGGCCACCAAGCTCCTGGCGATGCCGGTGGCGATCGAAGTGACCGCCTTCTCGGTCACGGGTGACAATGCCGCCTGGCAGGCCACCGCGACGGGCCGGGACGCGATGACGGCGAGCGGCGCTCCCATGGCGCCCGCCGCGAGCACGATCGTGGTCGAGTTCCTCGACCACAAGGGCGGGGTCGTGGCGAGCCAGGAGGTGGCCGTGAACGCCCTGCCCACGGGTCAGTCCCAGTCGCTCTCGGCGTCCGGCACCGGGGCCGGGATCCAGGCCTGGCGCTACCGGCCCAAGTCCTGACGCGGGCTTGACTTCCGCGAGGGGGAATGGCCAATTTCCCCCTCGCGCTCGCGGGCGTAATTCAGTTGGTAGAATGCCAGCTTCCCAAGCTGGACGTCGCCGGTTCGAGTCCGGTCGCCCGCTCTCGGAACTGCTTGGGTCACGACGCACGACGGCCACCCTTCACGGGTGGCCGTCGTGCGTTCGGGAAGCTGGGGCCGGAGATGGGGGCGGGACCTTCGTCGACTCCTGGAGCCTTCACGCGCTCCCCCGTCGTGCCTTCATGACACACGCGCTATTCGTGGGCCGGTCCCCCCAGCCAAGGAGGTACCCGATGCGAGCGATGCCGCGGCTGACGGACGCGGGAGCCGGACCATGAGCCGGATTGTCGTGGTGGTACTCTACGGAGGGATGATCCTGGCCTCGTCGTGGTTCCTGGTGATCCAGCCGCTCCGCACGGCCAGGCGCTGCCACGACCTGGGCGCGGCGTCGAGCATGGAGCAGCCCACGGGGAGCCAGGAGGCCCGC
>DATIBS010000148.1:0-4317 GCA_035457305.1 Gemmatimonadales bacterium | reverse complement strand
GAGGAGCCGCTCGCCCACCGTCTTGCCGATGCTCTTCGCCAGTCGCGCCTTGTTCTTCGGCACCGCGCCGTGGAGCCGGAAGAAGAGCAGCCGCACCGGCTCGTGCGGGTGGAAGAGCATCCAGATGGCGATCGCGTTGGTGACCCCGCCCGACAGCGCGCCGACGGCGACGGTGGCCAGGGCCTGCAGGAGGTCGGGTGCGGGCATGGTTGGGAAAGGTCGAAGGTCCAAGGTCAAAGGTCAAAGGCCCGGGGCCGGCGGTGGGGTTCTTCGACCTTCGACCTTCGGCCTTCGACCTGCGGCCTACTCCAGCCCCTTCCTGAACCGCACCACCGCCAGCCCCGTCAGCCCGACCGCGAAGCCGGCCAGGATCAGCCCCTCCCGCCAGAGCGCCTCGAACCCCACCCCCTTGAGCAGGATGCCCCGGAGCACCTCGAGGAAGTAGGTCAGGGGCAGGGTGGCGGCGATCCACTGCGCCGCCGGCGGCATCGCCTCCCGGGGGAACATGAACCCGGAGAGGAGGATGTTCGGCATCAGGTAGAAGAAGCCGAGCTGCATCGCCTGGGCCTGGGTCCTGACCAGCGTCGAGAAGAGGAGCCCGAGGCCGAGGCTCGCGAGGATGAACGGGAGGGTGAAGGCGAGGAGGAGCGGCACGCTCCCCTGGAACGGCACCCGGAACAGGAGCCGCCCGAGGAGCAGGATCACGCCCACCTGCACGTACCCGATGATGAGGAACGGCGCCATCTTGCCGAGCATCAGGCTGGTCTTCCCGATCGGGGTCACCACCAGCTGCTCCAGCGTGCCCCGCTCCCGCTCGCGTACCACCGCCATCGAGGCGATGAGCACCATCGTGATCGAGAGCAGCACGCCGATGATGCCCGGCACGATGAAGACCGCGCTCCGCACCGCCGGGTTGTAGAGCGGGCGCACCCGCACCTCGACCATGGGCGCGAGGCCCGGTCGCCCGGCGGCGGCCAGCTCCCGGCTCCGCACCAGTCCCGCCTGCTGGGCCGCGGCCATCGCGCCGTTGGCCGCGATCGGGTCGGCCGCGTCCACCAGGAGTTGGGCCCGCGCCGGCTGGCCCCGGGCAGCGTTGCGGGCATAGTCGGCCGGGATCACCAGCCCGGCCCGCGCCCGGCCCGCCGCGATGGCCCGCTCGAGCGCCCGCGCGTCCCCCACCTCGCCAGCGAGGTCGAAGTTGCTGGTGTTGATCATCGCCGCGACGAGTGCCCGGCTCTCCACGGTGCGCGACTGGTCCACCACCAGCAGCGGCTGGTGCCGGACCTCGGTCTGGATCGCGTAGCCGAAGAGCACCAGCTGGATCGCGGGGATCCCCACCATCATCGCCATGGTGAAGCGATCGCGCCGGACCTGCACGAATTCCTTCCAGAGCATCGGCCAGACGGTCCAGCGGCGGAGGCGCGCGAGCGGGCTCACGCGAGCACCCCCTCGTCCCGGCGCTGCAGCTCGATGAAGACGTCCTCGATGGACGGCTGCCCGAAGTGGGACCGGATCTCGGCTGGCGTGCCGAGGCCGATGAGGTGGCCGCGGCTCAGGAGGCCGAGCCGGTCGCAGCGCTCCGCCTCGTCCATGTAGTGCGTGGTGACGAGCACCGTGAGCCCGGCCGCGGCGCGCGCGCCGATGATCTCCCAGAACCGGCGGCGCGCGGCCGGGTCCACGCCCGCCGTCGGCTCGTCGAGGAAGACCAGGTCGGGACGATGGGCGGTGGCGCACGCGAGGGCGAGCCGCTGCTTCCATCCGCCCGAGAGCGTGCCGGCGAGCTGGCCCGCCCGCGCCTCCAGCCCCGCGTCGCGCAGCACCTCCGCGCGCCGTGCCCGCCCCTCCGCGCCGGTCACGCCGTACAGCCCGGCGTAGAAGCGCAGGTTCTCCGCCACCGTGAGGTCCTCGTAGAGCCCGAACTTCTGGGACATGTAGCCGATGCGCCGCCGGACCTCGTCCGGATGGCGCACGACGTCCACGCCGGCCACCTCCGCGCCGCCCGACGTCGGCTCGATCAGCCCGCAGAGCATCCGGATGGTGGTCGTCTTGCCCGAGCCGTTCGGGCCGAGCAGCCCGAACACCTCGCCCCGGCGGATCTCGAGGTCGAGCCCGTCCACCGCCACCAGGTGGTGGAATGCCTTCCGGAGCGCCGAGGTCTTCACCGCCGGCCCCCGCTCCCCGTTCCCCGCTTCCCGCTCAGCGCTCACCGCTCACCTCCACGCTCACCCACACTCCCGCCGGAATCGCGCCGGGGTCGTCCAGCGTGATCCGCACGCCGAAGAGCTGGTCGCTCCGCTCCTCCTCCGTGAGCGCCACCCGCGGGGTGAACTCGGCCTCGGGGCTCACCGAGGTCACCCGCCCGGCGGCCGCCGCGCCGGTCCATCCGTCGGGCGTGACGCGCACCGCGGTCCCGGGTCGCACCCGGTCGAGCATCCCCTGGGGGATGAAGGCGCGCACGAAGGTGCGGGCGACGTCGCCCAGGATGATCGCGGGGACGCCCGGCGCGAGCACCTCGCCCGGCTCCCCGGTGCGCGAGAGGACCACGCCGTCCACCGGCGCCCGGAGCACCAGGTCGGCGAGCCGCGCCTCCGCCGCCGCGAGCGAGGCCCGCGCCTGCCCCAGCTCGGCGCGCGCGGCGCCCACCTGGTCCGTCCGTGCCCCGGCCCGGAGCAGGCGGAGCCGCTCCAGCGCTGCGGCTTGCCGCTCGGTGGAGACCTGCGCCGCGGTCTCGGCGTCGTCGAGGACCTGCTGGCTCTCGGCACCGCTCGCGACCAGGCTCTGCGCCCGGTGGAGCTCGGTCGTGGCCCGTCGCGCCTCCGCCCTCGCGGCCGAGACCTCCGCCTCCGCCTGCGCGATCTCCTCGGGCCGCGCGCCGGCCTCGAGGTCGCGGAGCGTCGCCTGCGCGGCCGCCACCCGGGCACGCAGGTCGGCGAGGGTCTCGTCGGCGTCGGCCGTGGTGAGGATCGCGAGCGTGTCGCCGGACCGCACGCGGTCGCCCTCCTCGCGGAGCACCCGCACCACGCGCGCGGTGGCGAGGGGCGCGACCGCCACCTCGGGGAGTTCCACGCTGCCGCGGGCGGGGCCGGGGCCGCCGCCGCAGGAAGCCAGGACGGCCAGGAGCGCCGGCAGCACCGGCGGGACGGGGAAGCGACGGGTCACGGTGTGGTCTCCTCGAGTTGCAGCGCCGCGAGGGCGAACTCGGCGGCGTGCCGGGCGAAGGCGGCGCGCACCTCGGCCGGCGGCCCCGAGGGCCCGTGCCCCAGCAGGACGCCGATGGCAGGGCTCGCGGTGACCAGCCAGGCCACCTGCGCGATGGTCGAAAGGGCGGCGAACCGGGGGTCGAACCCGGGCCGGAACTGCCCGCGCTCCTGGCCGGCGCGGATCACGCCGGTGACCCGGGAGAAGAGGTTCGCGAGCACGTCGCGGATGATGGGCTCGGCGTGGCTCGCCTGATGGTCCACCATCTCGCGGATGATCAGGCGGCCGATGTGCGGCCGGGCGAGCAGCGCCTCCGCCTGGATCCGCACGATGGTGCGGATCGCCTCGGCGGGATCGGCGTCCGGGCCGATCTCGGCCAGGCCGCGCTGGGCGATGCCGCCCATCAGCCGTTCCAGGATGGCGCGGTAGAGCCCCGCCTTGGAGCCGAAGTAGTAGTAGATGAGCCCCGGGGAGGCGCCGACTGCCCGGCCGATTCCCTGGGCGGTGGTCCGCTCGAAGCCGTGCTCGGCGAAGAGCTGCTCGGCGGCGTCCAGGATCGCATCCGGCGTGGCCTGCGGCCCGGCGGTGGGGGAGGATTCGCGTGTCATGGAATAATGATTGAACGTTCAATCAAATTTGTCAAGATCTCCCTCGACCCAGGTCACCTCGGCGGAGACGGTCGGACAGTCGGACCGTCGGATAGGCCGACCTCCCGTCTCTCCGTCTCTCCGTCTATCCGTCTATCCGTCTATCCGTCTCTCCGTCTCTCCGTCTCTCCGTCTATCCGTCTATCCGTCTATCCGTCCTCCCGACCCGCTCCCTTGTCCCAACCCCCTATCTCGGCTAAACTTGAGGGCTATGTTCGACGAGCTTTCTTCCCGGCTGGGCGAGACCCTCAAGCGCCTGACCGGCCGGGGGGTGCTCACCGAAGAGGCGGTGCGCGAGGGGCTCCGGGAGATTCGCCGGATCCTGCTCGAGGCCGACGTGAGCTTCGAGCTCACCCGCACCTTCCTCGAGCGGGTCGAGGCGCAGGCGATCGGCCAGGACCTGCTCAAGGGCGTGCGCCCCGGGCACCAGCTGGTCCGCATCGTCCACGACGAGCTGGTCCGGCTCCTCGGC
>DATIBS010000147.1:0-4633 GCA_035457305.1 Gemmatimonadales bacterium | reverse complement strand
GACCCGGGAGCGCTGGGCCATCCTCACCGACGCCCTGCTCGACGCCGGATTCGGCCGCGACTCGGCGATCGTCGCCGTGGGCGGGGGCGTGGTGGGCGACCTCGCCGGCTTCGTGGCCGCGACGTACCTGCGGGGCATTCCATTCCTCCAGGTGCCCACGACCCTGCTCGCGATGCTCGACGCCTCGGTGGGCGGGAAGGTCGGCGTCGATACCCCGCGCGGGAAAAACCTCGTCGGCGCCTTCCACCCGCCGGAGGCGGTGCTCGCCGACCCCCGGGTGCTGGCCGACCTGCCCGAGCGTGACTACCGGATGGGGCTGGCGGAGGCGGTGAAGCACGGCGTGATCGCCGACGCCGAGTACTTCGCCTGGATCGAACGGGAGGCGCCGCGGCTCCTCGAACGCCGTCCCGCCACGCTGGCGCACCTCGTGCAGCGGAGCGTGGAGATCAAGGCCGACGTGGTGGGGGACGATGAGCGCGAGTCCGGCCGGCGGGCGGTGCTCAACGCGGGGCACACCGTGGCCCACGCCCTGGAGCAGGTGAGCGGCTACGCGCTGCCGCACGGCGAGGCGGTGGGGCTCGGCCTGCTGATCGAGACGCGGCTCGCGGAGGCCCGCGGATGGTGCCGGCCCGGGGTCGCCGCTCGCATCCGCGCGCTGCTCACGGTGCTCGGGCTGCCGGTCCGCCTCGACCCGGGATGGCGTCCCGACCGCCTGGTGGAGGCGATGGCGCTCGACAAGAAGAACCGCGGCGGCGCGGTGCGTATCGCGCCGGCCGCGGACCTCGGGCAGGCCGTGGTGCGCGACGGCGGGTGGACGGTGGCGGTGCCGCCCGAGGCGATGCGCGCCGTGCTCGCGGAGTCGGTCTGAGCCCGGCGCCGGGCCGCCCGGACCGTCACAAGATCATGCGCTTCAAATATTTACAGTGATCTTCCCCACCCTGTCCCCAATCGCGCAGGACTCGGCAGTTGACAAAGCCCGGAACCGGCACCCTGCCAATGATTTGTGATGTGGAAAATGATTTTTGCTTGACCGACGAGCCAGCCGCTCCCTATATTCGCCTCGGTAGCCGGTCGTTCTGACCGGACCTTCCCGCTCCGTCAGCACGCGATCGAGCTTTCCTCGAGCCGAGGTACGCCATGGCGAAGACCAAGGTGGCGCGGACCCTGTTCCGCTCCCTCCCCAGTGGTTCCTTCGACCAGTATCTCCGCGACATCCAGAAGCTCCCGATGATCACCGACCCCGCGGAGGAACGCCGCCTGGCGCGCCTCGCGCTGACCGGGGACGAGCGTGCCGCCGAGCGGCTGGTGACCGCGAACCTCCGCTTCGTGATCTCCTACGTGAAGCGCTACCAGGGGCACGGACTGGACCTGTCCGAGCTCGTGGCGATCGGGAACGAGGGGCTGCTCAAGGCGGTCCGGAAGTTCGACCCCGACCATGGCGTCAAGTTCATCTCGTACGCGGTGTGGTGGGTGCGGCAGGCCGTGCTCAAGGCGCTCGCGGAGCAGACCCGGAGCGTGCGGATCCCGCTCAACCAGAATTCCCACCTGATCAAGATGTCCCGCTGCGAGAGCTACCTCTCCCAGGAGCTCGGCCGGGAGCCGACCGACCGGGAGATCGCCACGGCGCTCGGCGACACGGTGGAGAACGTGCGTGCAGCGCGCCGGATGACGGCGGGCGAGCTGTCGCTCGACGCCCCGGTCGAGCGGCACGACAAGGCGTCGAGCACCTACGGCGAGCGTGTCCCGGGTGCCGAGGGGAGCGAGATCGAGGAGCACACCGACGCCCGGCTCACCCGGGAGTTCATCGACCGGATCTTCACCCGCTACCTGACCCCGCGGGAACGGAAGATCCTCTACCTCTACTACGGCCTCGAGGAGGGTTCCGAGGCGCTGACCCTCGAACGGATCGGCGCCCTCCTCGGTGTCACCCGGGAGCGGATCCGGCAGATTCGCGAGCGCGCGTTCCAGAAGCTGCGCGAATCCCCCGACCTCCAGGGACTCAAGGGGTTCTGGGGCGCGGCGTAGGGATTCGACGGTCGGAGGTCGGAGGCCGGAACATGAGCCCTCCCCGGTGAACCGCCGGGGAGGGTTCTTCGTCTCCCCTGCAGGAGCGTCCGGCCTTTGCCCTTCGACCTTCGACCTCGTATAGCTTTCCCCCGTGTCCGCCCCCGTCTTCCGCCGCCTGCAGGACCTCCTCGGCAGTCACGCCGTCGGCGCCGACGCCGCCGGGATTCCCCGCGCCGTGCCGGATGGTGTGGAGCGCGCCTCCCAGGTCCTGGCCCTGGCCCACGCCGAGGGCTGGCGCGTCCGGCTGGAGGGCCAGTCCACCTGGATGCCGGCCGACGCGCCAGCGGACCTGGCGCTCGCCACGCGAGGGCTCGACCGGGTGCTCGCACTCGACGCCGACCAGGGGATCGTCCGGGTGGAGTCGGGGGTGTCGCTCGAGGAGCTCCGCCGCGCCGCCGGTGATCACGGACTCTGGCTCCCGCTCGATCCGCCTGGCCGTCCGGAACGCACCGTGGGATCGCTGGTCGCCACTGCCACCGCGGGCCCGCTCCGGGATGCGGGGGGCGTGCGCGACCTGGTGGCCGGGGTGGCGCTGCTGGGCGGCGACGGCCGGGCCGTCGAGGCGCCCGCGGGGGGGGACGGTCCGCGGGAGCTTCCCCGACTGGCCTGCGGGAGTTTCGGGGCGGCGGGTCTGCTCACCTGGGTCGAGCTCCGGCTCCGTCCCGTGCCGCGCGCGGACCGCACCTTCGTGACCCGGGAAGGGCGCGACCGCCTCACCGAGGCGGCGAGGGCCCTGGCCGACCACCGGGTCGAGGCCGCGGCCGCCGAGCTGCTGTCGCCGGCGTGGGCCGCGGGGCCCGACTGGACCCTCGCGGTGCGCGTCGTCGGGGACGTGGCCGCGGTCCATGACCAGGCCCAGCTCCTCCGCGCTGCCACCGAGCTCGGATGGGAGGAGCTCTCGGCGGAGCGGTGCGGCACCTTCTGGGCGCTCGTGGCCCGGGCACCGCTCGCCGAGCCGGTCACCCTCCGGCTCGGGGTCCTCCCGGACGGCCTCGACGAGACTCTCGACCTCGTGGCGGACCAGTTGAACGAGGGGCTGGTAAGCGCCGCCACGCTCGCCGGCGGACTCCGCTGGGCGGGGGACGCGTCACCGGAGCGCCTCCGCGCCGTGCGGGCCCGGGCGGTGACGCGCGAGCTCCCCCTCACCCTCGAGCGCGGGCCCTGGGAGCTTCGCCAGGCGATCGGCCACGCCGGTGCCTATCGCGAAGGGGGAGCCCCGCCGCTTTCCCGGCTCCGGGACGAGTTCGATGCCGGGCGCACCTTCGTGGTGGCGGGCGCGTCGTGAGGGCGGACCGGGTGCGCGCCTGATGCCGGTCGTGCGGGTCGAGCTCGACGCCGCGGACCTCGGGCGCCTCGACGGCGCGGTGGCGGGCGGCCGCGATGCCGCCGTGTTCCGCGTCGACGGCGGCGGGGCGCTGGACTGCCTCCAGGGCATCTTCTGCAATGACCTTGCCGCACCGGGCGACGGCAGCCTGGTGTATGGCGCCTTCCTCTCTCCCAAGGGCATGATCCTCGCCGATGCGTGGGTGCTCCGTGTCGCCGGGAGCTTCACCATCATCCTCCCCGCCGCCGCGCGGCACGCCGCCCAGGAGCTCTTCCGCCGCTCGCTCCCGCCCAGGCTCGCCCGGGCCCGGGACGAGTCCGATGCATGGCGCGTGGCCTGGATCGGCGGCGGGCACGGACGCGAGGCCCTGGATCGCTGGCTGGGCGCCGAGTCGCCCGCCCCCGGTCGCGCGCGGGCGCCGGCGGACGGATTCCTGGTGGCCGCGGCGGCCGCGCCCTTCGCGGCACTCGCCGTCGGGGCGGCGGCCGCTGTCGGGGCCGCCCTCGTGGAACTCCGCGCCGCAGGTGGCACCGAAGCCGGGCCGAGCGACCTCGAGGCACTCCGGATCCTCGCCGGCTGGCCCGCATTCGGCGCCGAGATCGACGAGAAGACCCTGCCCCAGGAAGTGCGGTTCGACGAGATCGGCGGCTTGTCCTACTCGAAGGGCTGCTACGTCGGGCAGGAGACGGTGGCCCGGCTCCACTTCCGCGGGCACGCCAATCGCGAGCTCCGCGGGCTGGTCTGGGAACGGTCCCTGCCGGCCGCCGACGACCTGAGGCGCGACGGCAAGCCCGTCGGCCGGCTTCGATCCCTGCTCGTGCTGCCCGGGCGAGCGCTCGGCCTCGCCCCGCTGCGCCGCGAGGTGGCGCTCGGGGAGACGGTGGACGGCGGTGGCGCGCCGGCGCGCGTGGCCGGCCTGCCGTTCCCCAGGGCCTGAACGCACCGCGGCCCCGGTCGGGAGACCGGGGCCGCGATGTCAGGCGGAAGGTCTGGACTTACTTGGCGCTGTCCGCGCCGATCTTGGCCGCGGCGCTATCCATCATCTGACCCGCGGCAGCGGCCGCGCTGTCCATCATCTGGGCCGCGCCCGCAGCCATGGTGTCGGCCACGGCCTCGACCTTCTGCTCCATCATCTCGCCGGCGCTCTCCGGCTGCTCCTCTGCCTTCGCGCACGCCGCAGCGAACACGAGCACCGCCACCGCCAGAACCTTCCGCATGATGTCCTCTCCGCGAGTCGCGGAT
>DATIBS010000146.1:0-6443 GCA_035457305.1 Gemmatimonadales bacterium | reverse complement strand
CATGCACGCCAACCGCCGCGCGGCCGGGGCCCTCGCCCTGGCCGCGCTCGCGGCCTGTGCCCCCGCGCCCGCGCGCGTGGGGACCCACGGCCCCGCCGCGGCCCCCCCGCGGCTCTACGTCGTGAACCAGACCGGGGCGTCCATCGCGGTGATCGACGAGGGCCGGAACGCCCTCGACACGATCATCGACCTCCGGGCGCTCGGCTTCTCGGCCACCGCCAAGCCGCACCACGTGGCGGTCGAGCCCGACGGTGCGCACTGGTACGTCTCCCTCATCGGCGACGGCCGGGTGCTCAAGTTCGACCGGGCAAACCGCCTGCTCGGACAGGTGGCGCTCGAGGTCCCGGGCCTGCTCGCGCTCGACCCCGCGGGCGACCGGCTCTACGTCGGCCGCTCCATGACGGCGGTGAACCCGCCCCCCCGGCTCGGCGTCATCCGCCGCTCCGACTTCACCCTGCTGGACGAGACCGACGTCTTCATCCGCCGGCCGCACGCGCTGGCGGTGTCGCGGGACGGGAAGCACGTCTACGCGGCGAGCCTGGCGGAGAACAAGGTGGCGGTGCTCGACGTGGCGGCGGAGCGGGTGGACCTGCTCGACGTGCCGGGGCCGACCCACACCCTGGTGCAGTTCACCATCTCCCCGGACGGCCGGCGGCTGGTGGTGGCGGGGGAGCTCTCCCACCAGCTCCTGGTGTACGACCTGGCCGACCCGGGAAAGCCGCGCCTCGCCGCCACGGTGGAGCTCCCCGCCGGCTCGCGGCCGTGGGACCCGGTGTTCGCGCCCGACGGCCGCACCCTGTACCTCACCCTGCTCGGCGCCAACCAGGTGGCGGTGGTGGACCTCGACCGGATGGCGCTCGCGGGCACCATCAGCGGCCGCCTGGCCCAGCCCGACGGGCTCGCGATCTCGCCCGGCGGCCGCTTCCTCTACGTGGCCAACCGCAACGAGGGCCCGCCGCCCAAGGAGCACGAGCAGCACGGCACCGGGCCCGCGGGGCAGAAGGGGTGGGTGGCGGTGATCGACCGCGCCACCGGGCAGGTGCTGGAGACCATCGAGGTCGGCCCCTCGCCCACCGGCGTGGGCGCGGCCGGCCTCCGCTGATCCCGACGGTGCGCGCCTCCGCCCTGGCCGCCGCGGCCCTCCTCGCCGCGGCGGCCTGCGCGCCCGCCTCGGCGCAGGCGCCCTGGAATCGCGCCCTCGCCCCGTTCCCCGTGGCGGACGAGGCCGGCGTCCCGTACGACCCGCCGTTCTTCGGCGGCCTCGACGTGCCCCGCCCCCAGCTCGTGGACATCGACGGCGACGGCGACCTCGACCTGTTCCTGCAGGAGCGCACCGACCAGCTCACCCTCTTCGAGAACACCGGGAGCGCCGCCGCGCCCAGGTTCGAGTGGCGCACCGACCGCTACCAGGGGCTCGAGACCGGCGAGTGGTACCGCTTCACCGACCTCGACGGCGACGGTCTCCCCGACCTCCTCGGCGAGGCGAAGTACAGCCGCATCCGCTACTGGCGGAACACCGGGGGCGGGCGCTTCACCGTGGCGGCCGACACCCTGCTCGACGCGGATGGCGCGGCGATCTTCGCCGAGCGGCAGAACATCGCGAACCTCACCGACCTCGACTGCAACGGCCGGCCCGACCTCTTCCTCGGGCAGCTCGACGGCAGCGTGGACCGCTACGAGCAGGTGGGCACCGACGCCGCCGGCGCGCCCAGCTTCGCGCTCCTCGCGCGGCGCTTCGAGAACATCTCGATCGTGGCCCAGATGACGCCCTCCGCGCGCCACGGCGCCAACACGCTTGCCTTCGAGGATGTGGACGGGGACGGCGACCAGGACCTCCTCTGGGGCGACTTTTTCGAGCCCGGCCTGCTCCTGATCGAGAACACCGGTTCCTGCGCGGAGCCGAACTTCCGGTCCACGCCGCGGTCCTTCCCGCTGGCCGACCCGATCGCCTCGAGCGGGTACAACGCGCCGAGCTTCGGCGACCTCGACGGGGACGGCGACCGGGACCTGCTGGTGGGCGTGATCGGCGGGGCCTACGTGCCGAACCGGACCAGCGTCGAGAACCTCTGGTATCTCGAGCGGACCGGCCCCGGCGCCTACGCCATGCGGACGAAGCGGCTGATCCGGACGGTGGACGTGGGGAGCGAGAGCCTGCCGGCGCTCGCCGACCTCGACGGCGACGGCGACCTCGACCTCGTGGTGGCCAACAAGATCGACGCCGCCGACCTCACCACCTCGCGGGCGTACTGGTTCGAGAACACCGGGAGAGCGAGGGCGCCGGCCTTCCGGCTCCGCGGCGCGCTGCCGTTCGCGCCCACGTTCCACGTGGCGCCGGCCTTCGGCGACCTGGACGGCGACGGCCGGCTCGACGCGCTCACCGGGTCGTGGCGCGACTACCTCGCCTTCCACCGCGGCGCCGGGGCGACCGGCGGACCGCCGGCGTTCGCCCTGGCCGATTCCGCCTTCGTCCGGATCAGCCGGGGCAGCAACACCACGCCGGCCCTCGGCGACCTCGACGGGGACGGCGACCTCGACCTGGTGGTGGGCGAGGCGAGCGGAGCCCTCAACTACTTCCGGAACGACGGCAGCCGGACGGCGCCGGCCTTCACGGCGGTGAGCGACGAGTGGCTCGGCGTGGACGTGGGCCGCCGGTCCGTCCCGGCGCTCGCGGACCTCGACGGCGACGGCGATCTCGACCTGCTGGTGGGCGAGGAAAGCGGGAAGGTGCTCCTCTTCCGGAACGCCGGCAGCCGCACCGAGCCCCGCTTCGAGCTCGACACCGGGTTCTCGTTGCCGGCGCAGCCCTATGCCTCGCCGGCCGTGGGCGACCTCGACGGCGACGGGCGCCCGGAGCTGGTCCTGGGCACGGCGGGGGGTGGGGTGACGTACTTCGGGCGGGACGGGTAGACGGATAGACGGGTAGACGGGTAGACGGGTAGACGGATGGACAGGTGCATCGTCTCTCCATCCGTCAATCCGTCTACCCGTCTACCCGTCTATCCGACCGTCCGCCTACTGCTTGCACTCCGCCTCCGGCCCCGCCACCGGGCCGTCCACCACCGGCCGCGCGTCGAGGTTCGCCACCCGGAGCGCGAGGTCGTGGATGAGGCGGGTCACGCCGTGGAGCTTCGCGTAGTCGATGTACTCGGGCTCGTCGGTGAGCTGGTGGTAGTCGGTGTGCGACCCGGTGGTGAAGAAGGTGACGGGGATGCCGTACCGCGCATAGGCGTAGTGGTCGCTCCGGCAGTAGAACTGCTGCGGGTGGCCCGGCGCGTCGAACTGGTAGTCGAAGGTGAACCCGTGCCCACCCTCCCGGTTCACCGTCTCCACGAGGTCACCGAGCTGGGTCGAGAGCCGGCGCGAGCCGATGAGCTGCGCGTAGCCCGGGCCCCCGCCCGGGGTGTCCTCCGCCCGCCCCCGCCCGATCATGTCGCTGTTGAGCGCGGCCACGATGGAGTCGCGCGGCACCGTCGGGTGGTCGGTGTACCAGAGCGCGCCGTAGAGGCCGATCTCCTCCCCCGTGTGCCACACGAAGAGGACCGAGCGCCTGGGCCGCGGGGCCGCCGCCATCGCCTCCGCGACCTCGAGCAGCGCCACCGTGCCGGATCCGTCGTCGTCGGCGCCGTTGTAGACCGAGTCGGGCCGCGGCGGCCGGGCCCGGCGCAGCGAATCGCGCAGGGCGCGGATCCGCGCCGACTGCTCCGCGGTCGGCTCGCCCGGCTGATCCTCCGCCCCCTGCGGGCGCATCACGCGGTTGAAGGCCCGGAGCGAGTCGTGGTCCACCGGCTCCGCCGCGGTGCCGACGTGGTCGTTGTGCGCTCCGAGCGCCACGTAGGTCGCGCGCCGCGCGGGGTCGGAACCCCGGAGCACCGCCACGACGTTCCGGGCGGGGAAGGGCACCGGCCCCTCGGTGATGCCGAGGCGCGCGTCCACCGCCTGCCCCGTGGAGCCCGGCAGCGCCCCCTCCACCGGGCGTCCGAGGATCGTCGAGGCGGCCTCGGCGGTGGCGAAGATGAGGAGGGGCCCGAGCTTCGGCGCGGGTGGCGCTTCCTCCGCCTTGGCCAGCGTGGTCTGCGGCCGGGTGAGGTAGGCGCGGAGCTCGGGCGGCGCGATGTCGAGCACCGCGAACGCCACCGCCTTCGCGTCGCGATACCGCTGGAGCAGGCGAGGGTCGAACCCGAACGCCGGCCGCCCGTCCCGGCCACGCGGGGCGCCGACCACCACCAGCTTCCCGGCCGCCTGCTCCGGCGGGATCACGGACACCGTATCGCCCACGCGGCCGCCGTAGACCGCCTGCACGCCGGTGAACTCCGCGTGGTCGGCGATCGGGATCGGGCCGAGCCCGCCCAGGTAGGCGTAGTCGGGACCGAGCCGGAGCTCGCGGCCCCCCGCCCGCAGCCAGCCGTCGGGCCGCGGGCCCTTCCGGACCAGCGGAACGGTCTGGAAGTACGTGCCATTCTCCCCCGCGGGCTCGAGGCCGAGCCGCGCGAGCTCCGCGGCGACATAGTCGGTGGCCTTCACGTTGCCCGCCCCGCCGGCCTCGCGGCCCAGCATCGAGTCGTGGGCCACGATGCCGAGCCGGACGCGGAGGTCACCCTCGGTGATGGCGGGCGCGGTGACCCCGGCGCGTGCCGCGCCGGGCGCCGGTGCGGGAGCGGGGGCGGGGGCGGGGGCGGGGGCACGGCCGCCGCAGGCGGCGGCGAGGGCGAGCACGGCGACGGCCGGGAGGCCGGGTCGGATGGTCACGAATGCGCTCCGAAGGGAGGAGGAGAATCCTTACGAACGAGCCGCGGCGGCGGATTCCGGGGGGCGGCGGCCGCGCACCAGGCGGCCCACGAACCACGCCAGCGAGCCGATCCAGAGCAGGTAGCACGCCCCGCGCACCGGATGCCAGGTGACGGTGCTCGCCACCAGGGCGGGCGCGCCGGCCTGCTGCAGGATCACCCGCGTCACCTGTTCCGCGGTGAACCATCCCCAGAGCGTCGCCGCCCACGCAAGCCCGGCGCGCTGCCACGGACCGGGCGCGAGCGCGGCGGGCAGCCGGCGCACGTTCATCGTCCCGACCACCAGGGTGAAGAGATACATCGCCGCGATGGTGAAGGGCCCGGCGACCAGGACGAGGAAGTCGGGCTGGAGCTGCTCCAGGCCGGCACCGCCGCGCCACGACACCCAGACGACGGCCATCGAGGCGAGGCTGAAGCCCGAGAGGAAGAGCAGGAAGGTGCGCTTGAGGGTCCAGAACCGGGTGCGGCGGCCGAACCGCTCGTAGAAGACGGTGCCCGCGATGCGGGTGATGGTGTCCATGATCCCGAGCTGGGTGGAGAAGAGCACCAGCGACCCGCCGAGCAGGAAGGCCAGCGCAAGCCCGCGGCCCCCGGAATCCCGGAGGACGGCCGCTTCGCGCTGCACCATCTCGGACATCCGCCCTGCGAGGGCGGCGTCGCCCGTGCCCAGCGTCGTGGCGGCCACCAGCGTCGTCACGACGACACTCAGGATGATGAGCACGACGAACAGCCACAGCAGCTCCTGCCGGGAGAGCCGGAGCCAGAGGCGGAACCGCGCCAGGGCGCCCGGGGCCTCGGGATCGAAGACGTAGCCGGTCTCGCTCACCTGCTCGTTCGCGCCCCGGAGCCCCGCGATCCGGCCCTGGTAGGCGGCCATCCCGAAGCCCTTGTCGCGGATCCAGAGCGATTGCGCGAGCAGCAGCGTGCCGCCGGAGCCGGCATAGGCGACGGCGAGGAGCAGGGTGGGAAACTGGGCCCCGGTGAGGAGCGCCTCGGGCGCCGCGCCCAGCGAGACCGCCCCGCGGCCCAGCGCCAGCACGTGCTCCGGCGCCACGCCGACGACCACCAGCACCAGCAGGAGCAGGGGGAAGAACGTGGCCACGAGGAGGAGCTCGAAGCGCTCGAGCGCGTTGTACACCACGCGGGAAGCGGCGAGGGCGAGCCAGATCCCGGCGATCATGGCGAGCGCGATCGGCTGCCACGCCACCGGGGTGCCGGTCACCGCGGCCACGATGGCGCCGGCGAACTCGGCCGACTGGCTGGCCCAGCCGGGCCACGCCATTCCCAGCAGGCCGATGAGCGCGAAGAACCAGGGCCAGAGCCCGCGCCGGTCGAGCCGCCCCATCCCGCCGAACACCGACTCGCCGGTCGCGAGGGTCCAGCGCTCGATCTCCACCAGCACCACGAACTGGGTCACCACCCCGACCCAGAAGAGCCACCAGATGGAGAAGCCGTTCACCACGACCAGGTTGGGCCAGAGCAGCAGCTCGCCCACGCCGAGTCCCATCCCGAGGGCGATCACCGAGGGCCCGAGGAGGTGGCGGAGCCGCGGGACCCGGGGCACCTCGTTCCAGAGCCGGAAGGGCGGACCGTGGCCCCGGTCGGGGAAGCGGGCCGCGTCGGGGGCGACCGGGAGCTCCGCCTCGGGGAGGGGGCGGT
>DATIBS010000145.1:0-70787 GCA_035457305.1 Gemmatimonadales bacterium | reverse complement strand
GACGAGGATGGCCTGCGCGCCACCGGTGATGGAGGTGGAGAACCGCTACCTCGCCGCCCTCGGCGGGGTGTTCCGCTGGGGCTGGGCGCAGGGGATGCTCGCGCTCACCTACCGGACCGACGGCGGCGTCGGCACGCTCCTCTTCCGGCGGGCGCAGCCCGCTCAGGGCGAGTAGCCGCTCGCGGCCAGCACCGCCTTCGCGTCGGTAAAGCGGAGGATCTCCCCGATCGCCCGGCGCTTGTCGGGCGATCGGTCGTAGAGCGCCTTCGCAATCCGATGGCCGACGTGATAGCCGAAGGCGGGTGGACGCCCCGCCTCGCCGCGGCTGCCGAACCGGCGGCCGAACTCCCGCCCGTCGATCGCTCCCTGGAACTCCTGCGAGACCTCGTGCTCGCGCTGGGACAGTCACTCCTGCGACCCCGATCACCGCGCAACGCCGTCCGCGGCCCGAACTTGGGACAGGACAGCCGAGTGGTGCATCTTGAAACAAGCCCGGAAGGGCCGGCGTAGGTGAGACCATGATCCCGCGACTGGCCTGGGCCCCGCTCCACGACGCGCTGGCCGCGCTCCGCCGCCGGCTCGGCACCCTGCTCGCCCGGCCCGCCCTCCGGCCGGTTGTCGCCCGACCGCTCCTGGCCGTCCTGGCGGTGCTCACCGTCGGGGTCGCGCTGGTCACGGCGTGGGCGGGGACCTGCGGCTTCGAGGGCTGCCCGTCGCCCGCCGAGCTCCGGGCGTGGCGGCCCCCCGAGGGCGGGCGGATCCTCGACCGGACCGGTGCGCTCCTGGGCCGGGTGGAGCCGGTGCGCCGGGTGGTGGTGCCGCTCGACCGGGTGCCGCGGCACGTCCGGGCGGCATTCATCGCGGTGGAGGACCAGCGCTTCTTCCGGCACGACGGCGTGGACCTTCGGAGCATGCTCCGGGCGGCGTGGCGGAACGCGGCGGCGCTGGACGTGCGCGAAGGCTCGAGCACCATCACCATGCAGGCCGCGCGCAGCGCATTCCTCACCGAGTACGAGGGTCAGCGATCACTCCGGCGGAAACTGCTCGAGCTGGTGCTGGCGCGCCGGCTGGAGCGGGCGCTCCCCAAGGAGAAGATCCTCGAGCTCTACCTCAACGTCATCTACCTCGGCGACGACACCTACGGGGTCGAGGCCGCCAGTCGGCACTGGTTCGGGAAGGGAGTGGACGAGCTCTCCCTGGCGGAGGCGGCCACGCTGGCCGCGCTCCCGCGCGCACCGGCGCACTATGACCCGCGGCAGGCACCGGAACGCGCCCGCGAGCGGCGGGACCTGGTGCTCGCACTGATGCTGGAGCAGGGGTTCATCTCGCCGGAGGACGCCGCCGGTGCCGTGCGGGAGCCGCTCCGGGCGGCGCGCCGCGGCTGGACCCCGGACGCGCCGGACAACTGGGCCGCCGCGATGGCGCGGGCCTTCGCCGACTCGGTGCTCGGCGGGGATGACCAGGGCGACCTGGTCATCGCCACCACGTTCGATCTCGACGCCCAGCGGGCCGCCGAACGGGCAGTGCGGGGGGCGGGCCGCGCGGAGGCGGCGCTCGTGGCACTCGACCCGGCGAGCGGGGCGCTTCGCGCGGTGGCGGGCGGCCGCCAATTCCTGCCCGGCGGATTCAACCGCGCGATTGCCGCACGGAGGCAGCCCGGCTCCGCCTTCAAGCCGTTTGTCTACGCCGCCGCAATCGAGGCGGGATACACCACGGCGAGTGCGGTGGACGACGAACCGGTGGAGGTCCGCTCCGGCGGCACCATCTGGCGCCCGGCCAATGCCTCGGGCGAGTACCTGGGCCGGGTGACGCTGCGCCACGCCCTGGCGCGGTCCGCCAACGCCGCCACCGTGCGCGTGAGCCAGGACATCGGGCCCCGGCGCGTGGTCGAGACCGCCCGCCGGCTCGGCATCCGGAGCCCGCTCGAGGCGGTGCCCGCCGTGGCCCTCGGCAGCTTCGAGGTGACGCCGCTCGAACTGGCCGCGGCGTATGCTCCATTCGCCAACGGCGGACTGGCCGTCTCGCCGTACTTCGTCGAGCGGATCGAGGACGCGCACGGCCGCGTCCTCTGGCAGGGCGAGCCGGAGGCGCCGCGCCAGGCCCTCGACCGGCGCGATGCCTTCCTGGTGCACTCGATGCTCGAGTCGGCGGTCGAGGAAGGGACCGGCTGGGTCGTGCGGGCTCGCGGGGTGAGTGTTCCCATGGGCGGGAAGACCGGCACGACCAACGACAACATGGACGCCTGGTTCGTCGGGTATACGCCCTCGCTCGTCGCCGCGGTGTGGGTCGGGCACGACGAGCGGAGGCCGCTTGGCGTCCGTGGTTCGGGCGCCGCGCTCGCCGCCCCGATCTGGGCCGACTTCTATCGCGCCGGGTGGGACGCGGACGCCGAGGGCGGCGAGTGGACGCCGCCGGAGGGGATCGTCCCAGCCGTCATCGATGCCGAGACCGGGCTGCTCGCGGGCGAGTACTGCCCGACCACGCGGGTGGAGTGGTTCCGGGAGGGCACCGCCCCGACCGAGCAGTGCGACGAGCACGACTCGCCGGTAGCCACCGTGTTCGAGAGCATCGGGAAGGCGATCGGGAAGATCTTCGGGGGGATGTTCGACTGAGGGCGCCCGGGTCGCCCGGGTCGCCCGGTGGCAGGGCCGACGCGCGCCTCAGCGGGCGAGGCGCCTGGTGAGCGATACCTGACCGGCGTGGTAGAGGTCGTGCGCCGCGATCCCCCGGATCATATGGGCCCGGCGCCGGCCTGCCGCGGAGCCGTCCAGCGCGGCCGGCGGGAGGGAAGCCACCGCCGCTCGCAGCAGCCGGTGCTCGGCCACCAGCAGGTCCAGGTCCCGCTTCCATGCCGAGTCGGTCGCCTCCACCGGGCGCGGAAACCAGTTCGACCCCTCCAGGGGGAAGCGGCCCCGCTTCTCCCCCGTCAGCCGCCGACGCACCGCGTACTTCCAGTAGGCGCAATGCACTGCCAGCTCCCAGACGTTGTGTCGCCCGGGCCCGGGCCGCCGGGCCGCCACCGCGGCGGTGACACCCCGGAGCGTGCCCCGGAGCGTGGGGCCGTGCCAGGCCCGCGTGTCGAACGCCTCGTCGAGAAGCGCGAGCAGGGTGGCGAGCTCGCCGGTGGGTGCGGTGCGCGGCGTCATGGGCTCACCTCGGGGGCGGCTCGAACCTCGTAGTGGGCCGAGCGCTGGTCGAAGCGTGAGAGGAGCGCGCGCGCCGCCGGCGGAACCACCGCGGCGGCGTAGTCCTCGCCGGCGAAGGCGCGGACGGCGTCGAGCGACTCGAACCACATCTCGGTGACGAACTCGCTCTCCTCGGGGAGGTCGCGCCGGAGGAGGTGGATGCCGCGGTAGCCGGGGATGGCCCGTCCCGCGATGCCGGTGAAGACCTCGTCGTGGAGGAGCCGCTCGTAGGCATCGGCCCGCTCCGATGGGGTCCAGCCGTGCCAGATCCTGCAGATCATCGGTCGCTCCCTCGGAAGCGGCGCACCTTCGCGGTGTTGCCGCAGGTGGACATCGAGCACCAACGCCGCCGGCCGCCCCGGCTGGTGTCCCGGAAGAGCCAGCCACAGCCATCGCCGCCGCAGCGGCGCACCCGCTCGAGTGGCGCGTCCAGAAGCTCGGCGGCGGCGCGCGCGACCTCGAGCAGCGGACGGTCGGCTGCGGCAGGATCGGCCCAGCGCCAGACGTAGCCACCACGGACGGGCTCGAGACGCCGGGCGGCGTGTGCGCGGGACACCTCGGCCTCCACGATGGAGACGGCGCCGGCATCGGGCTGGCGGCCGGAGAGTGCCGCGGTGAGGAGCTCGTAGAGTGCCGAGCGGAAGCCACGCGCGCGGGCGAGGAGACGGGCGGGGGCCGGCGGCCGGCGGAGCCCGGCCGCCTCTGCGGCGGTCAGCAGGCCAGCGGCGCGAGCCCAGGCGAGCAGGTGGCCGTGGGTGACGAGCTTGTCCCGCCGTGGTCGGCCGTCCGCCCACTCGCCGACGGTGTTGCAGAAGTCGAGCGCGGGGTGGTTGGCGACGAGGCCGAAGGCGGGGACGGCGGTCAGGGGGCCTCCCGTGTAACTGGTAACACTAAGTTTAATGGTTACGTCGCCTCCGGGCAATCCCGGGCCCGGGCGTTGCATCGGTGCCACTCTTGCCGCCATCGGCCCCTCGTTCAATCTTGGGACAGGCCCTTCGCAGGTCCGCTCGCCGACAGCCGCCGGCAGCCCTCGAGTGCCGCTCGTCCTTCCTCGCCAACCCGAAGTGCCGGGGTCCCCTCCCCGGGGAGGTCTGTCAATGCGCCGGATCGTGCCCGTGCTGTCCCTGTCGTTCGTCGCGGTGCTGGCCGCCTGCGGCGAGTCTCCCCAGCCGGTGGCGTCGGATGGCGGCATCGAGGCGCTGAGCGTACGGGTGGCCGATCGCTACGTCGTGGTCTTCAGCGACGATGTCCGGGATGTCCGGGGCGCGGCCGCCGAAATCGCCCGCGGCAATGGGTTCGGCCTCCAGCGGATCCGGGAACACGCGGCCCGCGGGTTCACGGCGGTGATTCCCGCCCGTCGGCTGGAGGCGGTGAAGGCGGACCCGCGGGTGGTGCTGGTCGAGCGGGACTACGTGATGCAGCTCATCCGGCCGATCGAGAGCCAGGCCCGCCCGGGTGGGGGCGGGGGGAGCGGCGGCCAGACCACGCCATGGGGAATCACCCGGATCGGCGGGGCCGGTGACGGCACCGGGAAGACCGCGTGGATCCTGGATACCGGGGTGGACCTCGACCATCCGGACCTGAACGTGGACGCGGGATGCAGCACGTCGTTCGCCGGCAGCTCGCCGGACGACAAGAACGGTCATGGCACTCATGTGGCCGGCACGATCGGTGCCTTGAACAACGATATCGGCGTAGTCGGGGTGGCCGCCGGCGCGCGGATCTGTGCCGTGCAGGTGCTCGGCGCCAGCGGCTCGGGCTCCTACGCCGACATCGTCGACGGGGTGGATTACGTGGCGGCCAACGGCGCCAGCGGCGACGTGGCCAACATGAGCCTCGGCGGGTCGGGGTCGAACTCCGGCCTCGAGAACGCCATCAGGGACGCCTCGAACACCGTCAAGTTCTCGCTCGCGGCCGGCAACAGTGCCGCACACGCGAACAACTACACCCCGGCCAGGGTGAACGGGTCGAACATCTACACCATCTCCGCCGTGGGCAAGGACGACGTCTGGGCCTCGTTCTCCAACTTCGGCAACCCGCCGGTGGACTACGCCGCGCCGGGCGTCGGGATCCCGTCCACGTACAAGGGCGGCGGGTACAAGTCCCTCTCCGGCACCTCGATGGCGGCCCCGCACGTGGCGGGCATTCTCCTGCTCGGCGCCGTGCATTCCGACGGCACCGCCAAGAACGACCCGGACGGCAACCCCGACCCGATCGCCCACCGGTAGGCCCGGACCCGGCCTGGCGGCGCCCCGCCGCCGGGCCGGTTCCGGAACCCGGCCCCCAGCGCTATCTTCCCCGCCCGCCCGGCACCCCGCCGGGCGGGCGGATCTTCTTGTGGTGGAGTGACTTGGACATGAAGGCGAGCGATGTGCGGAAGGGGCAGGTCCTGATCCTCAACGGCCAGCCCTGCCGCGTGATGGACTACCAGCACCGTACCCCCGGCAACCTGCGCGCCTTCGTGCAGGTGCGGATGCGGAACCTGTCGAACGGAAACACCTTCGAGCAGCGCTTCAGCTCCACCGAGGAGGTGGAGACCGCCCGGCTCGACACCAAGGACATGCAGGTCCTCTACCACGACGGGACCGACCTGCACGTGATGGACGCCTCGTCCTACGAGCAGTTCACCTTCGACAACGAGGTCGTGGGCGACCTGGTCCCCTGGCTCCAGCCAGAGACCCGCTTCGTGGCCGAATGGCTCGGTGGGAAGTCGATCTCGATCCAGCTCCCCTCGGTCGTGGAACTGGCGATCACCGACACCACCCCGGTCGTGCGTGGTGCCACGAAGACGGCCAGCACCAAGCCGGCCACGCTGGAGAACGGCGTCACCATCCAGGTGCCGGAGTTCGTGGAGAACGGGACCCGGGTGCGGGTCAACCCGAACACCGGCGAGTACATCGAGCGGGCCAAGTAGTCCCGAACCGCGAGTCGCGAGCCATGTGGCTGTTCACCACCGCAGGATTCTTCAGCGTCGTCGAGAAGCCCGAGGACCGGGGCCTCGGCAAGCTGACCATCCGCGCCAGGGTCAAGTCGGACCTGGCGGCGCTCCGCTCGCGCTACCTCCCCGAGCTCGGCCCCATCCACGAGCGGGATGGCGACTACCGCTTCCACGCCAAGGCCCCGCGCAGGGCGGTGGCCCGCGCCATGGCCGCGGCGGTCGAGGACGTGGGCTACTCCAACTTCAAGAACGAGATCGCCCGCACCCAGGGCCCGGTACGCCACGACCTCTATGCCCGGGTCTGGGAGGTGATGTGGGAACTGCAGCAGCCCACCCACCCCGCCGCCCGCCGAGTCCGCCGCCGTCCCAGCCGCGCCTGACCCGCTGCTTCCCGGGCGCCCGCGCGGGCGCTAGTATCCCAAGGGTCCCCAGCGGAGCACCAGCGATGCGCCTGTCCCCCACAGGCCGGAGCAAGAATCTCGAGGATCGCCGCGGCGCTCGCGGATTCGGCGGCGGCGGCTTCGGGCGGCTCGGCATCGGCGGCATCATCATCGTCATCATCCTGGCGGTCATCTTCAAGCAGAACCCGCTCGCCCTGATCGGGATGGTCGGGGGAGCAGGCGGGGCGGCGCCACCGGCCGTCGAGGCACCGGTCGAGGACGCCGGGGAGGAGCCGATGGTCCGGTTCCTCTCGGCGGTGCTCGACAGCACCCAGTCGTTCTGGGCCGGGGCGTTCCAGCGCGGGGGAGGGCAATACCAGGATGCCCGGCTCGTGCTTTTCCGCGATGCCACGAGCACGGCGTGCGGCTACGGCCAGTCAGCGTCCGGCCCGTTCTACTGCCCCGGGGACCAGAACGTCTACATCGACCTCGGCTTCTACGAGGAGCTGCACAACCGCTTCGGCGCACCGGGCGACTTCGCCCAGGCCTACGTGCTGGCGCACGAGATCGGCCATCACGTGCAGCACCTGCTCGGCACCGAGCGGCAGGTCCGCGAGCTGCAGCGACAGCGCCCCGACCAGGCGAACCAGCTCTCGGTGCTCATGGAGCTGCAGGCGGACTGCTACGCCGGCGCCTGGGGGCACCGGGCGGCCCAGCAAGGGATCCTGGAGCCGGGCGACGTGGAGGAGGGGCTCGGGGCCGCCGCGGCCGTCGGCGACGACCGGCTGCAACGGTCCCAGACCGGCACCGTGAGTCCGGACGCCTTCACGCACGGCACCTCGGAGCAGCGGATGACCTGGTTCCGCCGCGGGTTCCAGTCCGGGGACCCCGACGCCTGTGACACCTTCGGGGAGTTCTCCGGCCGCTGACTCTGGGCGGTGCAGGTTGAAACAATCGGCTCCGCGGGCCCGTCCGATTCCGAGGCCGCCTCCCGAAGCCCGGTGCGGCCGCGACCCGCACCACAGGAGCCGATCGTGTCTGCTCGTGCTACGGGCGCCCTGCGAGGCGCCCGCTTCATTCCCGGCCTGGTTGCCGCGCTTGCCCTCCCGCCCACCGCCGCCGCCCAGGGGCTGCCCGACACGCCGTCGGGCCGCCTGGCTGGCCGGTTCGTCGCCCTGATCAACGGCGCCGCCGGCCCGGGCGATCTGGAATTCGCCTCGGGCGTGATGAGCCCCGCCTTCCTCGCGGCCATGCCGGCCGACTCGACGGCGTGGTGGTTCGACCTGATCCGGCAGCAGAGCGGGGGAGTGACGGTGGACACCGCCGTCACCATGGGCCGGACCTCGGTGCTCGACGTCACGACCCGGCGCACCGGCCGGCGGGCCCAGCTGTTCTTCGGCAGCGCCGAGGGGGACACGACCCGACTCGCCTTCGTGGGCGTCGTGCCCCAGGTCTACCAGTACGCTGGCGACCCCCCGGCACTCCCCGGGGGCAGGGTGCCGCCGGACTCCGTGATGGCGCCCGTGCTGCGGCTCCTCGAGTGGGCCTCCGCGCACGACATCTTCGCCGGCACGGTACTCATCCGCCGCGGGAACTCGATCGTGCTCGACCGGAGCTTCGGGCTCCGGAACCGCGAAGCCCGACTGGTCAACTCGATCCCCACGCGCTACCACACCGGCAGTTGGGGCAAGATGATGACCGCCGTGGCCATCGGGCAGCTGGTGGACCGGGGGAAGTTCCGATTCGAAGACACCCTCATGGCGGTCCTGCCGGAGTACCCCGACCCGGAGGCGGCGCGGAAGATCACGATCCACCACCTGCTCACCCACCAGAGCGGGTTGGGTGGCCTCTTCGACCGGCCCGGCTGGACGGTGGAGCGTCCCTTCGCCCGGCAGGCCGACATGTTCCCGCTGTTCGCCGGCACGCCGCTGGCCTTCGAGCCGGGGAAGGGTGTCGGCTACAGCAACGAGGCCTTCGTGGTGCTGGGGGCGATCGTCGAGAAGTACTCGGGGATGTCCCTGGCCGAGTACTTCGAGCGCCGGATCTGGAAGCCGGCGGGAATGAAGGGGATCTGCGACTGCCTCTCGCGGCGGGACGAGCCGCTCCGGGCCGTCGGCTACGCGTCGTTCGAGGACCGGGACCCGTTCGGCATCGAGCCGTTCAGCGACAACGAGCACTTCCTGGGCAAGAGCATCGCCAACGGGGCGGGCGGCTGGTACGCGACCCCCCGGGACTTCACCAATTTCATGGACGCGCTGATGGCGGGGAAGCTGGTGAAGCGGACGACCGTTGCGCGGCTGACGACGCCGGTGGTGAGCCTCAGGGGCGGCCCCGAGCCCGACTACGGCTACGGCTTCCAGTTGCAGAAGTTCGGCGGCAAGCCGGCGATCGGCCACGGCGGCGGTGGGCAGCGCGTGGGCATCGGGGTGCAGTCCCGGATGTTCGCGGACGGGTCGTGGACCGTGGCGCTCTTCGGCAACGGGGACCAGCCGCCGGTCAACCGCCTGGCCCGCCAGATACTCGAGTACCTCGCGCGGCAGTAGCCGCGGGCGTCAGGCCGCCGCCTTCGTCTCCGCGCCGCAGGCGACCTCGGCCGCCTCGGGGCCGACCGGTGCGATGTCCGGTTCGGGGATGGCCGTCTCGGCCGTGCGGCCTGGTGGGGAACGCCGGATCTCGGGGGCCAGCAGGATGAGCGCAAGCCCGGCCAGCGTCACGGCCGCGGCGAGCACCGCCTGCCGGCCCACCGCCTCGTTCGCCAGCCACCATCCCAGCAGCAGGGCCACGAGGGGGTTCACCAGCCCGGACGTGGCGACCTTCACCGGATCCACCGTGTGGAGGAGCCACGTGAAGCAGGTGAACGCCAGGATGGACCCGAAGAGGACGAGGTAGAGCCAGGCCGCGAGCGAGCGGCCGGTCACCGCGGCGACGTCGAACGCCGCCACCTCCCCGTTGGCCACGGCCACGACCGCCAGCAGGACGCCGCCGCCGAGCATCGTCATCCCGGACGCGAGGGCCGGATCCGACGGCAGGCTGAGCCCGCGGGACGAAACCGAGCCCACCGCCCAGCTCACCGACGCCCCCATCACCGCCAGCGCCCCGAGGGTGTCGAGCCGAGGGCCGCCGGCCACGTCGGGGAGGAAGAGGATCACGAGGCCGAGGATCCCGAGCGCCACCCCGCCCCACTTGGCCCTCGTCGCCTCCCGCCCGCCCGGACGGAGGTGGTCGATGACGACGACCCAGAGTGGCGTGGCCGACGCGATCAGCGCGGTGAGGCCCGAATTCACCCTCGTCTCGGCCCAGACCACCATCCCGTTCCCCAGGAGGAACATCAGCCCCCCGAGCGTGAAAGCGCCGCGCCAGGCCGACCGCTCGGGCCGCCCGGCCCCGCGGAGCCGGGCGAAGGCGTAGAGCACGCCGCCGGCCAGGAGGAATCGCGCCGCCGCCATCAGGAAGGGCGAGAGGCTCTCGAGCGCGACCCGGATGCCGAGGTAGGTCGAACCCCAGACGACGTAGATGACGGCGAAGGAGAAGAGGAGGCGGGCGAGCACGGGACTCCCGAGGTGCGGGTCGGTGAAAGTAAACGCGGTCCCGGGCGGTTGGTTCCCATTGGGGATTGCGCGGAGTCCCCCTTGACCCCGACTTGACCCCGTCGAGCGAGGATGGGTCCGAACCCCGGACTGGAGAGCCGATGTCCCGCGCCGCCTTGCTCCTGCTCGCCCTGGCTGCATCGCCCCTGGCCGCCCAGGAGCCGGCTGGGGTCCCGCCGCCGGCCGCTCCCGCTCCACGTCTCGCCGGCCCCGTGATCCAGCCGGGCGACCGCGTCCGCCTGCATCCGCGCGCTCCCGGCACCCAGCCCATGGTCGGGCGGTGGCTCGGGATGAGGGACGGGATGGTTCGGCTCGAGGTCCCCGGCGGGCAGGGACAGGCCGACACGTCGATCGTGGCCCTCGAGACGGTGGCGCTGGTCGAGCGGAGCACCGGCCGCCGGAGCCGAGCCGGGGCCGGCATGGGGACCGGGGCGGTCATCGGCCTCCTTGTCGGCGGGGTCGCCGGATTCGCCTCGGGGGACGACGAGTCGGGGTTCTTCCAGGTGACCGCCGGGCAGAAGGCACTCGCCGGCGGCCTCCTGGGCGCCGGGGTGGGGCTCGTGATCGGCGGCATCGTCGGGGCGTCGAGCGTCTCGGACCGGTGGGAGGTCGTGCCCTTGCGGCCTTCGGCCGCGGGCGCCGGCCCCGCCGTCACCCTCCGATTCTAGGACGGAACCATGCGACGCCCGAGCGCCCTCGCCCTCCTCTTCCTCGCCGGCTGTGCCTCGGTGGGCGGGATGCGCGCCGCCCCGGCGACCGAAGGGTCGAGCTGGGCCTTCTCCGCGCCGGCTGCCAAGGTTCACGAGGCGGCCTGCGAAGCGCTCCGCAGCCACGGGATGTACCTGCTCGAAGTCGGCAGGCCGGGGGACACGGCGTGGTCGGCCCTGGCGCAGAAGACGTCGCTCTGGAGCTACGGGGAGTACGTGCGGGTGACGGTCCTGCCGGCTGATTCCGCGGGCCTCACGCCGGCCTACTTCCTCACCAGGCGGCTGGTGGCCACGAACATCACCGCCAGCGACGACTGGTCGGCACGGTTGATCCACCGGATGGTGGATGTCCTGGCAGGGCGCCGCGAGCCGCGGGAGAACGCCTGCGAGATCACGCCCGCCGCGCGCGCCGCGGCCGGGAGCTAGCCGCCGATCCAGCCGAGCCGAGCGGCCAGCGCCAGGCCGATGAGCGCCGCCACCGCCACGATCGCCACCCACCGCCCGGGGCCCCATCCGCCTGCCGCCGGCGGGGCCGCCGCCGGGGGTTCCGCCACGGGGGTCTCGACGGTCCGCGTCTCCGGCGCGGTCGGCCGCACCGCGCTCAGGGACGGCAGTTCCTCGAGCGCAGCGAGCAGCTCGTCCGCGGTCTGCCAGCGGTCGCCCGGCTCCTTCTCCAGGCAGCGCATCACCACCATCTCGAGGGCGGTGGGGACGTCGGCGCGCTTTCCCCGGAGCGGCGCCGGGGGCTTGGCGAGGTGCGCGGCGATCATCTGCTGCGGTGTCTTCGCCTCGAACGGCAGCGTCCCCGTGAGCATCTCGTAGGCGACGATGCCAAGGGCGTAGAGGTCGGCCCGGTGGTCGATCTCGTCGGCGGCGGCCTGCTCCGGCGCCATGTAGGCCGGCGTTCCCAGGGCGAAGCCCACCGAGGTGTCTCCGGTGAACCGGGTGGCCTCGCTCACGGCCTTGGCCACGCCGAAATCGGTGACCAGCGCGTGCCGGTCCTCGAGGAGGATGTTCTCCGGCTTGATGTCGCGATGCACGATGCCGGCCTTGTGCGCCCGCCCGAGGGCGCTGGCCACCTCGCGCAGCAGGCGCACCACGTCCCCGAGCGGGAGGGGGCCGCGCTGCTCGATCTGGCTCCGCAGGGACTCGCCGCTGACGAACGGCATCACGTAGTAGAGGACGCCGCCGGCCTCGCCCGAGTCGATGAGGCCGAGGATGTGGGGATGGTGGAGCTGCGCGGCGATGCGGATCTCGCGCAGGAACCGCTGCGGGCCGATGGAAGCGGCGAGTTCGGCGTGGAGCACCTTGACCGCCACCCAGCGGTCGTGCCGGACGTCCTCGGCGAGGTAGACGGACGCCATCCCTCCCTTGCCCAGCAACGCCACGCCACCCTCGGCGCCGACCTCGAGGCGGTAGTGCTCGCCGAGCGCACGGGTGATGGCCGCGACGCGCTCCGGCATCGGGGCGGGCGTGTCCGAGGAACCGGGCTCGACTTCTGCGGCCAATCCAACCTCGGGAGGCAGGGAGCGAACCACGGAAGGTACGCAGACCGGGTGGGTCTGGCGAGATGCGGGCCGACGGGAGGCGGCCTAGGCGGCGGCGCCCTCGAGCAGGCCCGCGACGGCGCCGTCCTCCACCGGCTCGAAGACGCGATAGACCTGGCTCACGCAGTGGAAGTCCCAGGGCACCGTCAGGAGGATCATGTCGTCCACCACCGGGCGGATGCGTGCGATCCCGCCCGGACCGCCCACCGGGGCGGCGAACACGACCTGCTTCGCCCCCCGACGCCGGAGGCTGCTGGCGGCGGCTCGCGCGGTGGCGCCCGTCGCCAGCCCGTCATCCACCAGCAGCACCGTGCGGCCGGCCACGTCGACCCGCGGTTGGCGGCCATGGAGCAGCTGCTCGCCGCGGTCGAGCTCCACGCCCTCGGTCCCGACGGCGCGCGCGATGTAGTCCCGCGGCACGTCGAGCAGGTGGACCATCGCCTCGTCCACCCAGGTGGCGCCGGGCGCGACCGCCCCGATCGCGTACTCGGGATTCCGCGGCGCGCCGATCTTCCGCGAGACCATCACGTCGAACGGGGCCTGCAGCGAATGCGCCACCTCGGCCCCCACGACCGCTCCCCCGTGCGCCAGCCCGACCACCACCGGGTCCGAGGCCCGCCACGCCTGCAGTGCGGCGCCGAGGCGCTGCCCTGCTTCCACCCGGTCCGCGAACACCATGGCTGCCTCCTCGCCCGTCTCTACGCCAAGGTGCACGCACCCGTCTGAAGTCGGGATGAACCCGGAGGGAAGGGAGCCGGAGGAGGCGGCTGAGCGGGCCGTGTCGCTATCATTGGACAATGTCCAGGCCCGTCGTGGCGCTCTTCCTGCTGGCCGCCGCCGCCCCGGCAGCGATGCGGGCGCAGCCGGTCCCACCGGCGGCGGCCCTCCTGGGCCGCGTGGATTCGGGTCGCTACACCAGTCCGGATGGCGGATTCCGCTTCACCCTCCCGGCGGGGCCCGCCGAGTCCCCGGTCCTGTCGGACCGGGAGTCGGGTGCACGCGAGTTCGTCGTGACCTACTCGGACATCTACTGCCGCCAGGTCGTGATCGTGGAGACGCGAGGCGAGCTCGATGCCGCCGCACTGGGTGGGTGGGTGGCCACACGGGTCGTGGGGTCGATGAATCCGCAGCTCGTCGTGGGTCTCGAGCGAAGGCGCGACTCCACCCGCCTTGGCCCGACCGAGTGGCTGGAGTGGTCCAGCCCCGGGCTCGCCCCCTGCGAGGAGGTAACGGTCTCGAACCGGCGGGCCGGCGACCGGGTGCGACCGGACGCCGAGGCGGCGATGGCGGTCTTCATCCGGCCGGGGCGGATCTACCGCGTCCTCTACATCGCCGGCCGCGGCGCGCAGGGGGCGGTGAGCAACGGGGTGCGGCGACTGCCGGCCGGCGTGGTGCTGCGGGAGCTGCTGGAGGGGTTCGAGGCCGGGGCCGAACCGGGCACCGGCTCCCGCTGAGTCAGTCCCCCATCGCATTTCCCAGCAACTCGGAACCCACGAGGTAGGTGGCACCGAACACCACGGGCATCATGACCAGGACGACGGCGGCGTTGTTCCCCTGCCTGGTTTCGAGCTTCGTCACCTGATCCAGCGCGACCGCCACGCGCCGCTGGCGGCCGTGCCCTTCGCGGTCCGGCACCCCGATCAGCTCGAGGCCGAGGAGCGAGTCACCCCTCAACACCGGTCCGTGCAGTTCGACACGTTGGCCGTCCCGGAGGGTCAGCCGTACCTCGGGAGGCGGTTCGCCGGCGAAGGCGGCCGGCACCGGGTCCTGGTAGGCCCGCCAGCTCGTGCAGGCCTGGAGGTAGACGGCCAGGAGCGCGAGAGCGGCAATGCGGCGGGTCTGCATCCGATTCTCCGCTTGGACGGGGTGATGAAGGGACCATGCCCACCGCGGGTCAAGCGATCGTCAACTCCATGGTGACCCTCCCCGTCGAGCCCGTCCTTCCTGCCCTCGCCGCCGCCCTGCGGGACGCCGGCGCGGCCGTGCTCCAGGCGCCTCCCGGCGCCGGCAAGACCACCCGCGTGCCCCTCGCCCTGTTGGGTGAACCATGGCTGGCCGGCCGGCGGATCCTCCTGCTCGAGCCGCGGCGCATCGCCGCCCGCGCCGCGGCCGCCTGGATGGCGCGGAGCCTGGGTGAGGAGCCGGGCGGCACGGTGGGCTACCGGATCCGCCGCGAGTCGCGCGTTTCCCCGCGCACCCGGGTCGAGGTGGTCACCGAGGGGATCCTGACCCGGATGCTGCAGGACGATCCCGCCCTCGAGGGCGCCGGCCTCGTGATCTTCGACGAGTTCCACGAGCGGAGCCTGCACGCCGACCTCGGCCTGGCGCTCACCCTCGAGACACGCGCGGTGCTCCGGGATGACCTGCGGGTGCTGGTGATGTCGGCCACGCTGGAAGGGGGGCCGGTCGCGGCGCTGCTGGGCGGCGCGCCGGTGATCACGAGTGAGGGAAGGGCGTGGCCGGTGGAGACCCGCTGGCGCCCCCCGCGGGCCGGGAAGCGGCCCGCGGAGGCCGTGGCCGGCGTGGTCCGCGAGGCACTCGCCGAGTCCGAGGGGGACGTGCTCGTGTTCCTCCCCGGCGCCGGGGAGATCCATCGGGTCGAGGCGCTCCTGGCGGACCCCCCGGTGTCGGCGACGGTGATCCCGCTGCATGGCGCGCTTCCACAGGCCGAGCAGGACCGGGCGCTCCAGCCGCTGGCCACACGCAAGGTGGTGCTCGCCACCAACGTCGCCGAGACGAGTCTCACCATCGAGGGGGTGCGGGTGGTGGTGGACGGGGGACTCGCGCGCGTCCCGCGGCATTCACCCCGCTCCGGGATGACGCGCCTGGAGACGGTCCGGGTCTCCCGCGCCTCCGCCGACCAGCGCCGGGGTCGCGCCGGCCGGACGGCCCCCGGGGTCTGCTACCGTCTCTGGGACGCCGCCGAGGACCACCACCTGCTCCCGCGGACCACGCCGGAGATCCTCGAGGCGGACCTGGCCCCGATCGCCCTGGAGCTGGCGCTCGCGGGGCGACGGACCCCGGAAGGGCTGGCGTTCCTCGATCCGCCGCCGGGGGCAGCATTCAGCGCGGCCCGTTCCCTCCTCGCCCAGCTCGGCGCGCTCGACCCCGACGGTGGCGTGACACCGCACGGCCGGGCGATGGCCCCCTTCGGCGTCCACCCGCGGCTGGCCCACCTCCTCCTCCGCGGGCGCGAGCTCGGGCACGCCGGGCTGGCGGCCGACCTCGCCGCACTGCTCGGCGAGCGGGATCTCCTCCGCGGCGTCGGGACCGCCGACGCCGACCTTCGGGCCCGGGTGCACGCGCTCCGTGCCGGCGACGCCCGGGCCGACCGGGCCCTGCTGGCCCGGGTGCGCGACGAGGCACGGCACCTGCGCCGGACGCTCGGCGTGGGGGAGCGGGAGCCGGTGGACGAGGAGTTGACGGGGGCCCTGCTGGCGCTCGCATATCCCGACCGGGTGGCGCAGCGGCGCCCGGGTGACAGCGCGCGCTACCTGCTCCGGAACGGTCAGGGCGCGGCGCTCGAGCCGCAACTGCTCGGGAGCGCGCCGTGGCTGGCCTGTGCCGACCTCGACGGCGACCGCCGCGAGAGCCGGATCCGCCTCGCGGCGCCGCTCGAGGAGTCGGAGGTGCGGGCGCTCTTCGCCGGCGACATCCGGACGGCGGACGAGCTGGCGTGGGACGAGGCGACGCGGGCGGTGGCCGCGAGGCGGCTGGAGCGACTCGGAGCGATTGTGCTTCGGGAGGTGCCTCTCCGCGAGCCGGATCCGGCAGCCGTGGGCGCATTGCTCCTGGGACGAATCCGGATCGAGGGCCTGTCGGCCTTCCCGTGGGGCCGTGCGGCGCGGCTGCGCGAGCGGCTCGGGTTCCTTCATGCGCTGGACGACGGCTGGCCCGACGTGTCGGACCGGGCCCTCCTGGCCTCGCTCGAGGTCTGGCTCGGGCCTCGGCTCAGCGGGGTGCGCCGGTGGGCCGACCTCGAGGGCGTGGACGTCGGCGCCGCTCTGCTCGCCCTGCTATCGTGGGAGCAGCGCGCGCGGTTCGACGACCTGGCGCCGTCCCACGTGGAGGTGCCGAGCGGGTCGAGGATCCCGGTGGACTACGCCGATCCGGCGAAGCCCGCGCTGGCGGTGCGGGTCCAGGAGGTCTTCGGACTCCGGGAGACCCCGCGGGTGGGCGGCGGGAAGGTGCCGCTGACGCTCCACCTGCTCAACCCGGCACGCCGGCCGGTGCAGGTGACGCAGGACCTGGCCGGCTTCTGGCGGACGGGCTGGACGGAGGTCCGGAAGGAGCTTCGCGGGCGGTACCCGAAGCACGACTGGCCGGAGGACCCGGCGGCGGCCGCGGCGAGGAGGGGGACGGGGAGGAGGTAGGTCAAAAGTCGAAGGTCGAAGGCCACGCCGGTGGGAGGGGCGGGGTCCTTCGACCTTCGACCTTCGACCTTCGACCGCTAGTTCCTCGTCTCCAGCGCCTTGTCGATCAGGAAGGTCACGTACTCCCGGTGCGCCCGGGTGCCGGCGTCGCCGCTGGTGTGGCCGGCCTCGAGCCGCCGGATCTTCCGCAGTTCAGCGTGGGCCTGCCCCCGGGCCTGGAAATCGTACGGGTTGGCCGGGAGCGGACTCAGCATCCCCGTCAGGCGGTTCACGTAGGCCACCTGCAGGTTCCGCCGGAAGCCGTTCACCGTGCCGCGCGCGTCGGCGTCGAAGATGGCCGACGTGAGGTCGGCCATCACCTCGGCGAGCGGGTAGGCGTTCCCGTAGAGCGCGCTGTTGGAGATCCGGCCCAGCGTGGCGGGGTGCGTCAGGTGCACCAGCACCCCGTTCTGCATCCCGAGCACCCACTGGTGGATCTTGGGATCCTCGGGCTGGCCGAAGAAGTTGAAGCCCCGCCGCTGCGGCTGGAGCAGGTTGTACAGTCCCTCCGGGGCGGTCCAGGCACCGGGCGCGAAGAACTCGTCGCGGAGGAGCTGCATCGCCCGCTTCTGGTCCGCCCGGCTCACGGGCGTGTAGGGCCGCGTGCCCCCCGCCTGCCCGACCATCGCGCGGTCCACGTGGACCCCGCCGATCCAGCGCGAGGCGATCGTGGCGGAGCCGCCGATGTTCCCGGTGGTGACGAAGAAGCCGTTCAGCACCTCCTGGTGCGAGCGGCCCCCCACCAGGAACTTCCGCTGCAGTTCTCCCAGTACAGTGCGCGCCAGGGCAATGCGCCCGGCGGCGTACCCGATCGGGTCGCTCGACATGTCGTTGATCATCACCCGTGGGTCGACCCCGCCCCCGGGCGCGCGCATGTCGTCGGCGTCGTTGCCGAAGGCGAGCCCCGGCTCGGTGGACCGGGCGAGGATCCGCTCCAGCCGCGCCTTCTCCGCTGCGGGGTCGGCCGCGGCCTCGGAGTAGCCGAACTCGATGGCCCAGAGGTCGTACGGGCCCGGGGTGGTGGTGGCGAACTGACCCTGGGCCGTCCCGCGCGGCGCGATGTTGAGCGCCGGGTAGTCCATCACCGAACCCTGGAGCCCGGCCTCGCGGGTGCGGGCCATGTCATTCAGCTCCGCCGGCGAGAGCATCTGGGTGGCCTTCATGTTGTGGTTGAGGCCCAGGGTGTGGCCGACCTCGTGCAGCACCAGGTAGTAGAGCGACTCCTCGAGCAGCCGCTGCCGGAGCGCGGGGTCGGCGTCGAGCGCGGCCAGCGCCGCCTGGCCGAAGAGGACGTTCTGCTCGTGCCAGAGCGCGAGCGCGCAGGCGCGGGGATCGGGCCGTCCGCCCGGCGCCGCCGGCCACTCGGTCGGCACGAATGCCGAGGGATCCCACAGCTCCGCGGACCGCATCCGGTTGGTGACGAAGACCCACTCGAGCATGATGTCGGCGCCGAGGATCTGGCCGGTGCGCGGGTTCACGAAGCTCGGCCCGTACCCGCCGAAGGGCGGGGTGGGGGAGCTGGTCCAGCGCAGCACGTTGTACCGGATGTCGCCCGCGTCCCAGCTCGCCGTGTCGGGCTGGACCTCGACCCGCACGGCGTTCCGGAACCCCGCCCGCTCGAACGCCTTGTTCCAGGCGAGCGTCGCCTGGCGGATCGTCTCCCGGTACTCGACCGGGGTGGTGTTCTCGATCCAGAACGTGATCGGCTCCACCGGCTCGGAGAGCGCCGCGCCCGGGTCCTTCTTCTTCAGGTACCAGCGGTTGATCAGGTCGCGGTAGTTCACCGCCGCGGTGGTGGTGAGGTCGGTCACCTGCTGGCCGAAGTACCCCACCCGCGGGTCGTCGAACCGGGGCCGGTAGTCGTTCTCCGGCACCGCGATGAGCGAGTGCTGCACGGTGATCGTCACGTAGCGCGGGTCGGTGACCTCCGGCCCGCCCTGCACCACGGCGGTCGGGTTGTCGAAGACGTACTCGGCCACGACCTCCGTGTTCTGGGGGTAGTTCCGGATGGCGCGGATGCGGCTCTTGTCGTCACTGCGGTTCCCGAGCACGAAGGCCTGGGGATTGGGCGTGGCACCCGGGATCGGCGGCGGCTTCACCTGGGTGAGCGCCTCGGCCACGAAGAGCTTGTCGGCCGCGATGAGCAGGGTGCCCGAGGCGCTGTCCGCGCCGACGATCTTCTCGACCGCAAGCACTGCGGGGCTCATGTTCGCGTCCGCCGCGCGCGCGAGGGCACTGGCCGGGTCGAAGTAGAACGACGTGTTCTGCGCGATGAAGGCGACCTTGTCGAACTGCCGGTCGATCCGGAACACGATGTTGTCGCGGAACTGGCCCCGGAACGCCCCCGCGAAGAGCGGGCCGTCGGAGACCACCGTGAAGTAGATGTAGTCCCGGGCGAGCTGGCCCGGCTGGACGGCCAGGTGGACCTTTCCGGTGGCGGTGTCCTGGTAGACGGTGAAGAGCCCCGGGTGGGCCCGGGCCGCCTTCACGATCTTGTCGTACTCCTTCTGCCGCTCCTGGGCGGACGGGGCGCCGGCCGCTGCGGGGCGGGCGCCGGGGGCAGTCTGGGGCGCCGGCCCCGAGGCGGGCCGCCCGCCGCAGGCGGCGGCCAGGGGGAGGAGGAAGGCGAGGGCGAGCACCGCGGACGAGCGGGACCGCATCGGGAACTCCTTGAAGTGGCTGATCGAATTGCTACGGGTCCGGGGTCGGTAACGCGACGCCGGCACCCCCCGGTAAGTGACGGGTGCCGGCGGCGGAAGGTTTCGTGGCCTGGCGCGGCCCGGTCGGGCTAGGCCTGGACGCCGAGGAGGCCGCGCTTGAAGCCCTCGCCCGGCCCCGGCTTCGGGCCGATCCAGGCCTTCCAGAGGGCGTCCGCGAACGCCTTGCCGGGCAGGGTGCCCTTGGCGGCGCCCCGCACCATCACGGTGGTGCCCTTGCCGGGTTCGTAGGTGAAGGCGAACTGCTCGCCCTTCTTGATGTCCTCCATCCACTCGCAGAGCGTGGTGAACTGCTGCTTGAGTTCGGTCGAGGCGTCGGGCGTGTTGTTCTTCAGGGCCTCGTCCCACGCCTCGCACATCTTGTCCTTCTCCACGTCCCGGAGGAACTGCATCACGAGGTGGCGGGGCTGGTCGGCGGCGAGGATCTGACTGGCGCTGCCGGATCGCGCCGGGAGGTAGAGCCCGGCCACGTAGACCTTGAAGACGGCCTTCTTCCGGAGGGCGACCCCGTTGAGGACGAGCGACTGACCCCCGACCTGGACCGTGGCCGGGAGGGTGACACCGTTGTAGGTCGTGTCGGCGGCCGGCGCCGGAGCAAGGGCGGCCGCGAGGGCGAGCAGGGCCAGCGAGGACATCGGACTGCCTCCACGGAGGGGAGTGTGCCCTCGGATGCTAGCCCCGGCATCCCCGCTCCGCCAGTACCGGCCGGGGCGGTGTCCGGCGCCCGCTGCGACCTTCCCCCGGGGGGGCGCATCTCTCCCGGCAGCACGCACGATTCACCAGGGAGATCCGCCATGCGCCACACCCGTCTCGTCCCGCTCCTCCTGGGCATCCTCGCCGCGGCGCCCCTCGCCGCGCAGGAGCCGGAGGTGCGGGTCTTCAGCACCAGCTCCCAGCGCGCCCGGCTGGGCGTGTCCGTGGACGTCCGCGCCGACAAGGAGCTCGACCCGGTCGGCGCCCGGATCCGCGACGTGGTTCCCGACGGCCCGGCCGCCAAGGCTGGCCTCAAGCCCGGCGACATCATCACCAAGCTCGACGGCCAGTCGCTGGCGGGCGTCAAGGCCGATGATGAGGAGGCGTCGGGCCCCGGGCGCCGGCTCGTGGAGCTGGCGCAGAAGCTCGAGCCCGGCGACACCGTCAGGGTCGAGTACCGCCGGGACGGCCGGGCTCGCACCGCCACGATCGTGACCGAGGAGGTCGGGCTCGCCCGGATGATGCGCATGCCGGAACTCGCCGAACTGCGGGAACGGATGCCGGCGATCGAGCGGCTGCCGGACGGCGCCGGCTTCTGGGTCGGGATGAGCCCGGGCGGCCTCCGGCTGGCGGAGATGAACCCCGGCCTGGGCGAGTACTTCGGCACCAACGAGGGGCTGCTGGTGCTCGAGCCGCCCGCCGACTCGACCCTGCCGGTCCGCGCGGGGGACGTGATCCGCTCCATCGATGGGCGCAAGCCGCAGTCGGCCGAGCACGCGGCGCGGATCCTCCGTTCCTACGCGAAGGGCGAGCAGGTGAAGCTGGAGATCACCCGGCAGCGGCGGCAGAGCACCGTGACCTGGACCGTGCCGGAGCACGGCGCCATGGGCATGTGGCGGTCCGAGCCGGGACGGATGCGCGCCCCGAAGCCGCCCCGGTCGCCAGCGCCGCGGGCCGAGCGCAGCTGAGCCCGGCGCGCCAGGCACGAACGACCGACGGCCACCTGCCTCTGGGCAGGTGGCCGTTGTCCGTCCGGGCCCGGCCGCGGGTCAGGGGCGGAGCCGGCCCACCACGACGGTCACGTTGTCGCTGCCCCCCCGCTCCAGCGCCAGCGCCACGAGATCCCGGCAGGCCTCCTCCGCGCCGGCCAGGCCGGTGAGGGCGGCCGCGATCTCGGCGTCGGTGACGTGCTTGGTCAGGCCGTCGGTGCAGAGCAGCATCACGTCGTCCCACCGGCACTCGTGGACGCTGGCCTCGGGCGTCGCTTCCGCACTGCCGAGCGCGCTCACCAGGACGTGCTTGAGGGGCGAGCGGTCGGCCTCGGGCTGGGTCAGGGCGCCATCCTCCTTGAGCGCCTCCGCCAGCGTCTGGTCCCGGGTGAGCAGCTCGAGCCGGCCGTCCCGGAGGCGGTAGCAGCGGCTGTCGCCGACGTGCACGAGGAAGGCGTGCGGCCAGAGGACGGCCACCATCGTGAGCGTGGTGGCGAGCCCGCTCTTCTGGCCATCCTGCTCGAGCTGCTGCCGGAGGACCTCGTGACCGTGGAGCACGCCGGCGCGGAGCTCGCTGACGAAGCGCTCCTCCTCGGCGTGGTCGAAGTGGGCGTAGAGGTTCGCGAAGGCGGTGACGTGCTGGACGATCGCGCGGAGCGCGGTGCTGCTCGCCCGGCGCCCATCCCCGCTGCCGACCCCGTCGGCGACGCAGAAGAGGTACCCGCGCGAGCCGCTGGTGAGCGTGTCGAACGCCCCGGGCTCCAGGCTCGTGGTGACCACCCGCAGCGCCTTCTGCATCGAGGCGATGAGGAAGTGGTCCTGGTTCTCCGTGCGCACCAGCCCGAGGTGGGTGAGCCCGTGGACGTCGATGTCGCTCTCGTGCGGCTGCCGGTCGGGCCGTTGGGACATCGGTGCTCCACGGGTTCGGTCCCCGGTGGGGACCCCCGCGAAGATGCGGCCCGGCCGGGCGCCCTGTCCAGTCCGGGCCGTCCGGTGAATCTTTGGGTCACCCCTGCGGACGCGCCGCCCCGCCCGGAGGCCACGATGCCGCCCGTCACCGCCCACGCCCCCGGCTGTTTCTGCTGGGTGGAGCTCGGTACCACCGACCAGGCCGCCGCCGTCGCGTTCTACGGCGGGCTGCTCGGGTGGCGGGCCCACGACGTGCCGATGGGCGACGGCACGTTCTACACCGTGTTCACCCTGGACGGCCGCGACGTGGCGGCGCTCTACGGGCTCCGTGCCGAGCAGCGGGCGAAGGGCATCGGGCCGCACTGGCTGCCCTACGTGGCCGTCGCCAACGCCGACGAGTCCGCGGCCCGCGTGACCGGCCTGGGGGGGCGGGTGCTGGCGGCGCCCTTCGATGTGCTCGACGTCGGTCGCACGTTCATCATCCGCGACCCGGGGGGCGCCGTGCTCGCCTGCTACCAGGCCAAGACCCACATGGGACTCGGCGTCATGGACGAGCCGGGGGCGGTGTCCTGGTGCGAGCTCGCCACCCAGGTGCCGGGCCGGATGGCGGAGTTCTACGCCGGCCTCTTCGGCTGGGAAGCCCGGGCCTCGACCGGGGGCGGCCCGCCGTACACCGACTGGGTCCTCGGCGGCACGCCGGTCGGTGGCATGCTGGAGGTGACCGCGGCGTCGGGCGGTGGCCCCGCGCAGTGGGCGGTCTGCTTCCAGGTCACCGACGTGGAAGCCGCGACGGTGCGGGTGCGGGCGCTGGGAGGTGCGGTGGCACAGGACCCCTTCGACGCCCCGGGCCTGGGGCGGGTCGCGATCGTGACCGACCCGCAGGGTGCGCGGTTCTCCCTGGTCGAGCGGGGACCGCAGGAAGCGTGACGCCGTGCCGGTGGCGGGACGGTGCCGCCGCGCGTAGACTCTCTCCCAACCTTGACTCCCACCCCGGACCGCCGATGCGCCTCCACACCGTCTCCGCCGGGCTCGCGGCGGTGCTCGCCTGCGCCCGCCCGCCCGCTCCGCCCGCCGCCGACTCGGCACCCGGGTCCGCTCCCGTGAGCGACACCACCGGCTGGCGTTCCCTCTTCGACGGCCGCACCACGGCCGGCTGGCGCGGCTTCCGGATGGACTCGATGCCGGCCGGCTGGAGCGTCGTGGACGGCGCCCTCACCCGTACCGGCGAGGGGGGCGACATCATCACGACCGACCAGTTCGCGAACTTCGAGCTGGCGCTCGAGTGGAAGGTGGCCCCGGGGGGGAACAGCGGGATCATGTACCGGGTCACCGAGGACGCCGAGCGGACCTATCACACCGGTCCGGAGATGCAGGTGCTCGATGATGCGGGCCACCAGGACGGCGGCGCGCGCCTGACCGCGGCCGGCGCGGCCTACGGCCTCTACGCCGCCCCCGCCGGGGTGGTGAAACCTGCCGGCGAGTGGAATGCCGTGCGGATCGTCCTGCGCGGCGGGCACGTCGAGCAGTGGCTCAACGGGGTGAAGGTGGTGGAGTACGAGCTCGGGAGCGCCGACTGGGAGGCGAAGGTGAAGGCGAGCAAGTTCGCCGAGTGGCCCGGGTACGGCCGCGCTCCGCGCGGGCACATCGCGCTCCAGGACCACGGTGACCTGGTGGCGTTCCGGAACATCCGGATCCGGGAGCTCCCGTGACCCGCCTGCGCCTGATGGCGATGATGTTCCTCCAGTACTTCATCTGGGGGAGCTGGTTCGTCACGATGGGCACCTACCTGGGCGCCACGCTCGGGTTCTCCGGACAGCAGATCGGGCTGGCCTACGGCGCCACGGCCATCGCGGCGCTGGTGTCACCCTTCTTCATCGGGATGGTGGCCGACCGCTTCTTCGCGTCGGAGAAGCTGCTGGCCGTGCTGCACCTGGCCGGGGCGGGGCTCATGTGGCTGGTGTCGGAACAGACCGGATTCGGCACGTTCTACCCGATGGTCATCGCCTACGCACTCTGCTACATGCCCACCCTCTCCCTCACGAACGCAATCGCCTTCCACCACGTGGAGAACCCGGCCCGGGACTTCCCGGCGATCCGCGTGCTGGGCACCATCGGGTGGATCGTGGCCGGGATCGTGGTGGGGAAGGCGCTGCACGCGGACGCCCTCGCGCTGCCGATGAAGCTGGCGGCAGGCGCCTCGGCGCTGCTCGGACTGTTCGCGCTCGCCCTGCCGCACACCCCGCCCAAGGCGGCGGGCGCTCCCTTCAGCGTGCGGGACGCGCTCGGCCTCGACGCCCTCCGCCTCCTCCGGGAACGGTCGTTCCTGGTGTTCGTGCTCGGGTCGTTCCTGCTCTGCGTGCCGCTCCAGTTCTACTATGCCTTCACCAATCCCTTCCTGAACGAGATCGGGGCGCCGGAGCCCGCGTTCATCCAGACGTTCGGGCAGATGTCGGAGATCGCGTTCATGATCCTGCTGCCGCTGTTCCTGGCGCGCTACGGGATCAAGGCGATCATGCTCGGCGGCATGGCGGCCTGGGCGCTCCGGTACGTGGCCTTCGGCTATGGGGACGCGGGCCCGGGGATGTGGCTCATCTACGCCGGGATCCTGCTGCACGGGATCTGCTATGACTTCTTCTTCGTGAGCGGGCAGATCTACACCGACGAACAGGCCGGCCCGAGGATCCGTGCAGCGGCACAGGGACTCCTCAACTTCGTGACCAACGGGCTGGGGTACTTCATCGGGGCGTTCGTGTCGGGGCGGGTGGTGGACGCCTACCGGCTGGCCGACGGCGGGCACGCCTGGCGGGAGATCTGGCTGGTGCCGGCGGGGATGGCGGCGGTGATCCTGGTGCTCTTCGCGCTGCTTTTCCGGCCGCGGCCCAAGGCGGCCTGAATCACCCCGGAGGATTCACCGCAGAGGCGCAGAGAACGCAGAGAACGGCGACAGGAATCAACCATGAAAGTGACCAACAGGAGAGCACAACAGCAGGGAGCACGAGCAGAGAGCAAGAGGAAGAAGGGCGGGCCCGGGGCAACGGGGGGAATGGACGGGGACCGGCAGTCCTCTGCGTTCTCTGCGCCTCTGCGGTGCACGCAGTCCTCCGCGGTGAATCCTGAACGAGAGGAGTGAGACGATGGCCGGCAAGCGGGTGAGCAGGCGGGAGTTCGGGCGGCAGGCCGCGGGGGCGCTCGGGGCGTTCCACATCGTTCCGCGGCACGTGCTGGGACGGGGCCACCGCGCGCCGAGCGACACATTGAGCATCGCCTGCGTGGGGGTGGGGGGGATGGGCCGCACCGACGTCACCGGCGTCAGCGGCGAGACGATCTACGCGCTCTGCGACGTCGACTGGAAGGCCGCGGACGACGCGTTCCTGAGCTATCCCAGGGCGAAGCGGTATCGGGACTTCCGCGAGCTGCTCGACAAGGAGGGCAAGCACATCGACGCCGTCACCGTCTCCACGCCCGACCACACCCATGGCGTGATCGCCATGGCGGCGCTCAAGGCCGGCAAGCACGTCTACTGCCAGAAACCGCTCGCCCGCACGCTCCACGAAGTCCGCGCGCTGATGGCCGAGGCCGGACGGCGCCAGGCGCAGGCCACCCAGATGGGCAACCAGGGCCACGCGATGGAGGGCACCCGGCTGATCCGCGAGTGGGTGGAGGCCGGCCTCATCGGCACGGTGCGCGAAGTGCACTACTGGACCGACCGCCCGATCTGGCCGCAGGGGCTCGACCGGCCGACCGAGGCGCACAACGTGCCGCCGTGGCTCGACTGGACGCTCTGGCTCGGGCCCGCCGCCGAGCGGCCCTATCACCCGGCGTACGCGCCGTTCCGCTGGCGCGGCTGGTGGGACTTCGGCACCGGCGCGCTGGGCGACATCGCCTGCCACGCGATGGACGCCGCGTTCTGGGTGCTCGACCTCGGCTTCCCCGCGCGCATCGCGGCGGAGTCCACGGGACTGTACCGGGAGGCGGCTCCCAAGGCCTCGCGGATCGAATACGACTTCCCCGCCAGGGGCACCCGGCCCGCGGTGAAGGTGGTCTGGCGCGACGGCGGCATTCTCCCGCCCCGTCCGCCCCAGGTGGCAGCCGACGCGAAGTGGCCCCCGTCCATGGAGGGCGGCCAGTTGTGGGTCGGCGACTCCGGCGCGCTCGTGGCGGGGATGTACGGACAGAACCCGATGCTGCTCGACGAGGCGAAGCAGGCGGAGGTGACGGCCACGCCGCTGCCGGTGAAGTACCCGCGGACCGAAGGGGTCTACAAGGAGTGGATCGCCGCAGCCAAGGCGGGAACCCAGCCGGGGTCGAATTTCGCCGGCCACGCGGGGCCGCTCACCGAAATGGTGCTCCTCGGCAACCTCGGGGTGCGGCTTGCCCGGCCCATCGAGCTGGACCCCGCTACCGGCGCGGTGCGGAGCCCGGACGTGCCGGCGGAGCTGATCACGCCGGTGTACCGGAGCGGCTGGGCGCTCTAGGGAAATCCCGCAGGCCGAGCCCGCGTCAGCGCCGGAACCAGGACTCCGGCACCGGCGCGGGCTCGGCCGCGTCCAGCCCGGCGGAGAGCCGGAGGTCCTTCCCCCCGCCCGCCTGGAAGTAGAGGACCTCGATCGGGTGGAGCCCCGCCCGGAGGGCGATCCGCCCCCGTTTCTCCTCCGCGGCATGCAGGCCATCGTGGTCCACCACGGCCTCACCCGCCACCCGCAGGACCGCGCCGTCGTCCGACGCGAGGGCGAAACGCCAGACACCGTCCGCGGGGACCCGGATCCAGCCGGTCATCCGGACGGCGAATCCCTCGGGGCGCCCACCATCCGGGAGACCGACGACCGGGGCCGTGCCGGTGCGGTCCGGCGCCCGGGAGGGGATCTCGCGCACGCTGCGGATGGCGGGATCCACCTCCCAGTACTGCCAGTCGAGGCCGGGCCGCAGCGAGTCGGTCACCAGGGCGGTGTCCCGCAACGCAGTGCGCACCACCCGGATGCGTCGGAGCGCGCTGGTGCGTCCGTTCGGCAGGAACAGCCGGGCGCTCACCGTCGTCCCTTCGGCCGTGGCGGGAACCGTGAGCGCGCCGGCGCAGGCCGGGGAGTCCCGCACCGGGTCGCTGCCGTCGAGGGTGCAGCGGATGACGCCGTCGGGAAGGGCCGCGGCCAGCGGGAGCGTCGCCGAGTCGCCCAGCGTGAGGACATCCTCCTCGAGTCCGGCCGGGTCCGGCACCCGGTAGTTCACCCCCCACGCGTCGAGCCAGGCGAGGCTCGCCGGCAGGCGGGCCACGAAGTCCCGCCAGTCGCGCCGGTGATTCGGCGACCAGGTGACCTCGGCGAGCGCCAGCGCCCGGGGCCAGGCCATGTACTCGACCGCCTCGGGCGACGTGAGATACTCGGTCCACACGTTGCCCTGCGCGCCGAGCACGTGGCGCGCCGCGGCGGCATCGAGCTCGGCCGGGACGGGTTCGTAGGCGTAGACCCGCTCGAGCGGGACCAGCCCGCCGTTGGCGAGCGGTTCCTGGGCCGGGTCGCCCTGGTAGTAGTCGAGGTAGAGGTGGCTGGTGGGGGTCATCACCACGTCGTGGCCCTGCCGTGCAGCCTCGATCCCGCCCGCCACGCCGCGCCAGGACATCACCGTGGCGCCCGGCGGCAGGCCGCCCTCCAGGATCTCGTCCCACCCGATGAGGCGGCGGCCGCGCGCGGCGAGGAACCGCTCGATCCGCCGGATGAACCAGCTCTGCAGCTCGTGCGCGTCCTTCAGTCCCTCGCGCCGGATCACCTCCTGTGCCACCGGGCTCGCCTCCCACCTCGCCTTGGGTGCCTCGTCGCCGCCGATGTGGATGAAGCGCGAGGGGAAGAGCTGGAGCACTTCCTCCAGGACCCCCTCCAGGAAGGCGAAGGTCTCCTCCTTCGGGCAGTAGATGTCCTCGGAGACGCCCCATGTCGTGCGGACCTCGAAGGGCCCCTCGGTGCAGGCGAGCTCGGGATAGGCCGCGAGGGCGGCCACCGAGTGCCCCGGCATCTCGATCTCGGGCACGACGGTCACGAAACGCGCCGCCGCGTGCGCCACGACCTCGCGGATCTCCGCCTGGGAGTAGAAGCCGCCGTAGGGCACGCCGTCGCCGACGTAGGGGTCGAAGTTCTTCCCGACCATCGTCTCCTTGCGCCACGCGCCGACCTCGGTGAGCCGCGGGTACTTCCGGATCTCGATCCGCCAGCCCTGGTCCTCGGTGAGGTGCCAGTGGAAGACGTTCAGCTTGTGCGCGGCGAGGAGGTCGACGTAGCGCTTGATGAAATCGACCGGGAAGAGGTGCCGGCCGACATCGAGGTGGAGGCCGCGCCAGGGGAAGCGGGGGGAGTCCTCGATGAGGACGGCCGGGACGGCTGGGTCGGCGCGGCGGCTCGGGGACGGGAGCAGCTGGCGCAGCGTCTGGACGCCGTAGAAGAGGCCAGCCGGGTCGGTAGCCGAGATGACGACGCCGCCGGTGCCGACCTCCAGCCGGTACGCCTCGCGCGAAGCGGTGCCGCTGGCGGCGTCGAGCCGGAGCACGATGGCTCCACGGGCCGGCCGCGCGCCCGCCGGGGCGGGACCGAGCGCCGCCCCGAGCAGGGAATCGGCGTAGGCGGCCACCGCGGTGGCGGCGGCGTCCTTCCGGCCCCGAAGCCGCACCCGCGCCCCTGCGGGCAGGGTGAACGCCCCCGTGCGCCGCTCCACCCGGGCGGGCGTGGGGATGATGGGGAGGGCGGTGGTGTCCGCGGGGGCCTGCAGGAGGGCGGCGAGGGCGAGTGCCGCGATCACGGCCGCCAGGTGCCCTTCGCCACCTTCGGGACGAAGCGGTCGAGCCCCGGTGCGGGGAAGCGCATCGTGCGCCCCGCCTCGGCGCTCCGGTAAGCGGTCATCAGCAGCTTCACCACCTCGAGGCCGTGATCGAAGGTGAGCGCGGGCCTGGTCCTGCCGAGGAAGGCGCGGACGAAGTGCCGGTTCTCGGCCTCGTAGCCGTAGGCCACCGCCTCGTCCGCCACCACCGGCATCAGGCCCATCTCGGCGTTCTGCTTCTCCACCAGGTCCTCGCCCTCCGTCCCCTTCACCTCGCGGCTGAAGAAGAGGTTGAGGCCGGTGTCGAGGGAGTTCCACGACATCGAGTACTCGGGCCCGAGCAGCTCGGAGGAGAGCCGGAGGCCGGCGCCGACGAAGCTCCAGCTGGTGGAGGCCTCGCCGAGGACCGTGTGGCCGTCCTTCGTCTCGAACTCGATGGTGACGCTGGCGAAGTCCTCCGACGGATGCCGGGCGTAGTCGGCACCCATCGTGCGCTTGAGCCGGCGCGCGTACTCGGGCCGGGTCCACTTGAGGCTCGCGATGTGTCCGGTGACCCGCTTCGGCCGGACGCTCGAGAGTGGCTGTCCCGGCTCGGTGAGCAGGTGCCACACGACCAGTGCGGAGTGGCACATCATGTCGTTGAGGACCCCGCCGCCCTGGAGGTCCCCGCGCCAGAACCAGGGCATGTGGGGCCCGGCATGCTCCTCCGCGGCGCGCGCCAGGTAGGGCCGACCGGTGGTCGCGGCCCCCCGGGCCCAGAGCAGCTCCCGGCCGCGGCTCACCTGCGGCGCGAAGACCTGGTTCTCCAGGTACCCGTGCCTGAGGCCGGCTGCCTTCGTCATCCGGAGGACCGCCTTCGCCTCGGCGACGTTCCGCGCCAACGGCTTCTCGCAGGCGAGGCCGACGAGCTCGCCCCTGCCGCGCAGCACCGCGTCAGTCAGTTCCTCGACGTTCTCGATGCGCGCGTGGTTCGGGCCGCAGAGCCAGATGGCGTCCACCGTGGGGTCGGCCACCATCTGGGCGATGGAGCGGTAGGCCTTCGCCTCGGGGCCGACGTCGAGGCGGCGCGCCAGGGCGGCGGCGTGCTCCGCGCGCGCCCGGTTGGGGCTCCAGAGCCCGCGGATGTCGGCATCGCGGACACCGGTGAAGGCCTGGAGGTGGAAGCGGGCGTTGAAGCCCGAGCCGATGATGGCGATGCCGAGGGGGTTGGGCACGGGGATCGAAGGTCGAAGGTCGAAGGTCGAAGGGGAGGGGGGAGCAGGGAGCAGGGAGCGGGAGGGTGGTGGCCCGCTCCCCGTTCCCCGCTCCCCGCTCACCCGTAACTGACGCCGAGCTTTCGCAGCTGCTCCTCGGGGCACCCTTTCCACTCGATCACGACCACGTTGCCCTGGTAGCCGAGGTCCTCGACGCCGACCTTCGACGACCAGAAGCCGCCGGCGACGAGGTCGCGGAAGGCGGTGAAGAACGCCGCCCCCTGGCTGTGCTCGGGCCGGGCCTTCTCCGGCCAGGCGATGTCGTCGAGCACGGCCGTCCGCTCCGGGTCCGCACAGTCGAGGAAGCGCTTGCCGAACCGGTCCTGGCACTCCCGGTCGAGCCAGCCGAGCCCGCCCCGGATCCGGATCGGGTCCGTCATCTCCTCCGCCAGCACGAAGTCGAGGAACTCCGGCACGCCGGCGTCGGAGGCGGAGCCGGAGCGCTCGTCCCGCGGGAGGAGCAGGTCGGCGAGCAGCGTGGCGGCGGCCAGCTCGTCCGGGGTGAAGAACCGGGGCGTGAAGCCGCCCGCGGCCTTCGCCGTCGCCGCCTCGCGTGCGGCGCGGTCCACGTCGGCCGGGCCGCAGGCGAAGGCGCCGGTGGCGGCCGCGGCGGCGCCGAGCGCCTGCAGCGCCTCGCGGCGGGTGAGGTCGCTCATCAGAGGGCCCCCTCCTTCCGCTGTTCGACGATGTAGTCGGCCGCCCGCCAGGCGAGGGCCAGGATCGTCCACGTCGGGTTCTTGTCCGCCTGGGAGACGAACGGCCCGCCGTCGGTGACGAAGAGGTTCGGCACCTCGTGCGCCTGGCCCCACCCGTTCACCGCGGAGCGGGTCGGGTCCTTCCCCATCCGTACCGTGCCGAGTTCGTGGATGATCCGGCCACCCGGCGCGATCCCGTAGCCCTGCTCCCGTGTCGGCATCGGGGAGAAGACCTCGCCGCCCATCTCCGCGATCAGGGCGCGGAAGGTCTCCTGCATGTGCTTCACCTGCCGGTACTCGTGGTCGCTCCACTTCCAGTGGAAGCGAAGCACGGGGATGCCCCAGCGGTCCACCACCTTCGGGTCGAGCTCGCAGTACGAGTCGGCGTTCGGGATCATCTCCCCCCGGCCGGAGAAGCCGATCGTGCTGCCCCAGATCCGGCGGTACTCGTCCTTCAGGGGCTTGCCGTACCCGCCGCCGGCGGGATACCGGTGGATGCCCCCCAGGACGCCATACCCCGGCATGCCGCGGCCGCCCCAGACCTCGACGTGGTACCCGCGGGGGAAGTCGAGCTTGCGGTTGTCGAGCCACCACGGGGAATAGAGGTGCATCCCGCCCACGCCGTCCTCGTTGTGGGGGACGCCGTCCAGCAGCGCCGGGATGAAGCCGGCCACGTCGGTGCCCGTCGTGTCGGTGAGGTACTTCCCGACCACGCCGCTGCCGTTGGCGAGCCCCTGCGGAAAGGCGGTGCTCCGGCTGTTGAGGAGGATCCGGGCCGACTCGCACGCGGAGGCGGCGAGCACGACGATCCGGGCCTGCACGTGCTCGTCGCGGCCGGAGGTCTTGTCGATCCAGCTCACCCCGGTGCAACGGCCGTCGGGGCCCACCGTCACCTCCCGGGCCATCGCGTTGGTCACCAGGGTGAGCTTGCCGGTCTGCTGAGCCGGGGGCAGGAGGACGTTGGTGGAGGAGAAGTTCGCGTTGACCGCGCAGCCCCGGTTGCACTGCCCGCAGTAGTGGCAGGCGGGGCGCCCGCCCAGCGGCTGGGTGAGGATCGAGAGCCGCGACGGGATGCAGGTCACATTCAGGCGGTCGCAGGCCCGCTTGACCAGCAGCTCGTAGCAGCGCGGCTTCGGGGGCGGGAGGAAGACGCCGTCGGGCTCGTTGGGCAGGCCCTCGGCGCTGCCGAAGACACCGATGAGGCGGTCCACCCGATCGTAATAGTCCTTGAGGTCGGCGTAGCCGATGGGCCAGTCGTCCCCCAGCCCGTCGAGCGACTTCCGGCGGAAGTCGTCGGGGCCGAACCGGAGGGAGATGCGACCCCAGTGGTTGGTGCGGCCGCCGACCATCCGCGCGCGCCACCAGTCGAAGCTCGAGCCTGGGGCCCTCGTGTAGGGCTCGCCCTCGAGCTCCCACCCGCCGATGCACGCGTCGAACTCGCCGAAGGGGCGCTCCTTCGTGGAGGCACCGCGGCGGGGCGAGGCGTAGTTCCACTTGAGCATCGCGCCGTCCCGGGCGTTGTCCCACGGCCCGCCGGCCTCGAGCACCACCACGTCCGCGCCGGCGCGCGTGAGCGCGTAGGCCGCCATGCCGCCGCCGGCGCCGGAGCCGACGATGCAGACGTCGTAGGTGCGGCGCGGCTGCCTGATGCGCATCGGGAAGCGATCCGGGTGAGGACCTCGAAATGCTACGTGGCGCTGGCGCGCGGGGCAACTGCCGGTTCACCGCAGCGGCGCGGAGGGCCGTGGAGGGATTCACCGCAGAGGCGCAGGGGACGCAGAGGCCTCCCGACCTGGGCCGTCCCCTCTGCGCCCCCTGCGCCTCTGCGGTGAACTCCCCGCGATGCCTGCTCAGCCGATCCGGCACGCCGCGACGGCCTCGCGGAGCCCGGCGAGGGCGTCGCGGGTGGGCACGAACTCGTGCGCCACCCACCCGCCGTATCCCGCCTCCGCGAGCGCGGCCGCGATCGCGGGATACTGCAGCTCCTGCCGGCCATCCAGTTCGTGCCGGCCGGGCACGCCGGCGGTGTGCACGTGCGCGATGTGGGGGAGGTACCGGCGCAGCGTCGCGATCACGTTCCCCTCCATCACCTGCATGTGGTACACATCGTAGAGCAGTTTCACCCGCGGGGAGCCCACCCCCTCGGCGATCGCCACCCCGATGGCGGTCCGGTCGGCGAAGTGGTCGGGATGGTCCACCAGGCTGTTCAGCATCTCGACCACCACGGTGACCCCACGCTCCTCCGCCAGCGGCGCGATCCGTCGGAGCGCCTCGACGCTCGCCGCGATCCCCTCCGCGTCGCCCCGGCCCCGGCGGTTGCCGGTGAGCGCGATCACCTGGGGCACGCCGGCCTCCGCGGCCAGCGGGATCGCCGCCTCGAGCTCGCGGAGCACCGTCGCCTGCATCGCCGGGTCGCACAGCCCCTCGGTCAGGAACGTCCGCCGGCGAGTGGAATTGCCGGTGACCACCGCGAGGCCGTGGTCCCGCACCACCGGCCATTCATCCGGGTGCAGCAGGTCGATCCCCGTGATGCCGGCCGCCCGCGCGACGCGGCAGAGGTCGGGCAGCGCGAGGGTGGCGTAGGGCCAGCGGCAGACGGCCTGGCGGAGGGGCGCTGTCCACCCTTCGCCGGGCGCCGCTCGCTGCTCGATGCCGGCCGCGGCGCCCAGGGTGGGGAGCGCCGCCGTCGCCGCGAGGAAGTCGCGGCGGGAGAGTCCCCCGGCCCCGCTCACGCCCCCAGCTTCCGGTAGGCCGCGAGGCTCGCCGCCGCGAAGGCCCACGGATCGGCGGGCTGGTCGTGTTCGATGAAGGCGTGGCGGATCCCCTTCCCGGCAGCGAAGATCGCGGCGAAGTCGATGGTGCCCGTGCCGACGTCCACCTGGCGGAGCTCCGGGGCCGGGGAGGCGTCCTTCACGTGCACCAGGGGAAACCGGCCGGGGTGCGCCCGGACGAGCGCGAGGGGATCGTGGCCCGCCTTCGTCGCCCAGTAGAGGTCGAGCTCGAGTCCCACGAGCGCCGGATCGGCCCGCTCGAGCAGCACCTCGTACGGCACCCGCCCGTCGAGCGGCGCGAACTCGAACTCGTGGTTGTGGTAGGCAAAGTGGAGGTTCCGCTCGCCCAGCCTCCGGCCGAGGTCGTTGAAGCGGTCCGCCATCGCGCGCCAGGCGTCGAGCGAGCCGCGGAGGGGCGCGGGGAGCCAGGCCACGATGAGCCCGGCATGGCCGGCCTCGAGTGCTGCGTCCGCCGTCGCGGCCAGCGCATCGCCGTCGAGCGCCTCGAGCGGGATGTGGGCCGCCGGCGCGGTGAGCCCCGCCGCCTTCACCGCGTCCCGGACCTGCGCCGGCGTCCGGCCGAAGTAGCCGGCAAACTCCACCTCCCGGTAGCCCAGCGCGCCGAGGCGGCGGAGGGTGCCCTCCACGTCCCGCTGCATCTCGGTGCGGAGGGAGTAGAGCTGGAGCCCCGCGGGAGGAACGTCGAAGGTCCAAGGTCGAAGGTCAAACGTCGTGAATCCCGCGCCCAGCGTGGCGCAGCCCGTGGCGAGGAAATCTCGGCGGCGCATCGTCAGAGCTCCTTCCGGCCGAGCAGCTCCACGGCGTGCGCGGCCGCGCGCGCGGTGAGTGCCATGTAGGTGATGGAGGGGTTCTGGTTGGCCGAGCTGGCCATGCATGCTCCGTCGGTCACGAAGACGTTGGGCGCCTCCCACACCTGGTTCCAGCCATTCAGCACGGAGGTCGCCGGGTCGCGCCCCATGCGCGCCGTGCCCATCTCGTGGATGGTGAGCCCGGGCGGGTTGTCCTGCAGGAACGGCCGGATGTCGCTGGCTCCGGCGGCGGCGAGCATCTCCGCCGCCTGGTCGCGCATGTCGGCGAGCATCGCGCGCTCATTGTCGCCCCAGACGCAGTGGATCCGGAGGGCCGGCACGCCCCAGGCGTCGGTCACGGCGGGGTCGAGCTCCACCCGGTTCTCCGCGCGCGGCAGGCACTCGCCGAACCCGTAGAGCTGCATCCGCCACGGGCCCGGCGTCCGGAGCGCGTGCTTGAAGTCCCGGCCGATTCCCGCCATCGACTGGCCGCGTCCCCACCCCCCGCGGTTGGCCCCTCCCTGGTAGGCGTAGCCACGGAGGAACCCGGGATGCTGTTCGGTCACGTTCCGGAACCGGGCCAGGTAGATCCCGTTCGGCCGCTGACCGGAGACGGCGCGGTCCGCGAACCCGCCCACCAGGCCGCTCGCCCCGCCGCCCATCGTGTGGTCCATCAAGTAGCGGCCCAGGGCGCCGCTCGACGCACCGAGGCCCGCCGCGCCGTCGGGGCCCGCGGAATTGAGGAGGATGCGGGTGGACTCGAGGGCCGAGGCGCAGAGGAACACCACCCGCCCGCGGAACTCGAGCGGCTCACGGGTCCGGGCGTCGATCACCCGGACGCCCGCCACCCGGCGGCGGTCGCGGTCGAGGACCAGCGAATGGGCGACGCTGTGCGGGCGGAGCGTCAGGCGGCCGGTGGCCCGCGCCGCCGGAAGCGTGGCCGCGATCGAGCTGAAGTAGCTGTGCGTGATGCACCCGCGCTCGCAGGGCCCGCAGTAGTGGCAGGCGGCGCGGCCGTTGTGGTTCGTGGTCAGGATCGCGGCCCGGCCCATCGTGAGCCGGCGGGTGCCGCCGTAGGCCGCCTCGAGGCGCTCGCGCACCGCCTCCTCGGCGCAGGTGAACCCCATCGGGGGGAGAAACTGGCCATCCGGCAGCTGGGGCAGTCCTTCCGCCCGGCCGGAGACGCCGACGAAGCGCTCCACGTGGTCGTACCATGGCGCGATATCCGCGTAGCGGATGGGCCAGTCCACCCCGTGGCCGTCCTTCGCATTCGCCCCGAAGTCGAGGTCGCTCCACCGGTACACCTGGCGGCCCCACATGATCGACCGCCCGCCGACCTGGCGGCCGCGGATCCACAGGAACGGCTGGCCGTCGGGGGTGGTGTAGGGATGTTCCCGGTCGCTGACGAAGAACTTCGAGCTCCACTCGTCGCAGGCGTAGCACCGGCGCTGCACCGGCTGCTCCCGGGCGAGCGCGGCGCGGTCGCCATACCCGCGGTGGGGAAGTTCCCAGGCCTGCACGTGCTCGACGTAGTCGGTGGCGGGCTGGATCGGCCGGCCCGCCTCGAGCACGAGGGTCCGGAGCCCGCGCTCGCAGAGCTCCTTCGCCGCCCAGCCGCCGCTGATCCCGGAGCCGATGACAATGGCATCCCAGTCGTCGCGGTGCGTCATCGGGCCCCCTCCCGCGGCCGGAGGGGCGCGCAGCCTTCGAAGGTCCCAGGGATGATGCGCAGCTCGAGCTCCTGGAGTGCGCCCACCTTGGACGTGTAGTAGCCGGCCAGGACCCAGCCCTTGAGCCGGCGCCACCCGCGCCGGTCGGGGTCCTCGTCACCCGGGGGCGCGGCGAAGGCGGAGGCGTCCCGCTCCAGGGCGAGCGCGAACCGCTCCGCGGGGGTGGCTCCCAGGAGGGGCCGGCCGAAGCGCCGCGCACTCTCCGCCTCGATGCCGTCGAGGAACGCGAGGAACTCGGCGCGTGCCGGCTCCTCCACCTGCTCGGCCAGCATGAGGTCCACGAACCGCTCCACCTCCGCGGCGCGCGCGCCCGGGGTGTCGGTTTCGGGGAGGATGAGCTCGCCCAGCTCGGCGACGAGCGCCGCCTGCGCCGGGGAGAGCACGCTGGGCGGCCGCCCGGCGGCGCGGGCGGCGAGCGCGGCAAGGCGCGTCGGCGTGGCACCGGCGAGCGCGGTGCCGGCCATGGCGCCGGTGCCGAGGACGTGGAGGGCGCGACGGCGGTCCATCGGGCGGGCCTCGCGGGTGGGGTGCGGGGAAACTGCTCGCGGTGCGCCGCCAGCGCCAGATCCGGGGCTTCCGGAGCGGCGGCCCGGGCGGTGATATTCGCCGGACACTCCGCTTCCTCCCCGAGGCCCGCCGATGCGCCGCCGCACCACCCTTGCCGCCCTAGCCGCCCTTGCCCTGCTCGCGCCCCGGGGGGCGCGCGGTCAGGAACTCACCGTGGACGACCCGGTGCTCCGCGCCATCTGGCAGGAGGGCATGCAGAACAGCCAGGTGGCCCGCCTCGGCCAGGTACTGATGGACTCGATCGGTCCGCGGCTGGCCGGCACGCCGAACATGCGGGCGGCTCGCGACTGGATCGAGCAGACCTACCGGAGCTGGGGCATCACGGCGCGGCAGGAGCGCTACGGCACGTGGAAGGGATGGACGGCCGGGGCGGTGCACGCCGACCTGATCGCGCCGCGGCAGCAGACCCTGGTGGCCCACCTGCTGGCCTGGAGCGCGGGGGCGGCCAAACCGGTGGACGGCGCGGTCGTCCTCCTGCCCGAGGCGGCGACGCGCGCCGAGTTCGACGCCTGGGCGCCCTCCGCCCGCGGCAAGTTCGTCCTCACCACGCCACCCGAGCCGATGTGTCGCGCCAAGCAGGAGCTGGAGAAGTTCGGCCTCCCGGAGACGGTCAAGTGGGCCGACTCCGTCCGGATGGCCGGGCGCCGGGCCTGGAGCCGCCGGCTGGCGGCCTTCGGCGGCGACCCGGACAAGGCGCTCAAGGCCCTCGACTCGGCCGGCGCGGCCGGGGTGCTCAGCAGCAACTGGTCGGGCGGGTGGGGCGCCACGCGGGTCTTCAGCGGGCTCACCCGCCGAGCCGTGGCGCTCGACCTCGCGTGCGAGGACTACGGGTTGCTGGCGCGGCTCGCAGCGAACGGGCAGGGCCCCCGGCTCCGGGTCAGCGCCGAGACCCGGGACCTGGGCGAGGTGCCGGAGTTCAACGTCGTGGCCGAGCTCCGCGGCAGCGAGAAGCCCGACGAGTACGTCCTCCTCGGCGCGCACCTCGACTCCTGGCACGGGGCCACCGGGGCCACGGACAACGGCACCGGCACGGTGATGATGCTGGAGGCAGCCCGGCTCCTCCGGGCGGCCTACCCCAACCCGAAGCGCACCATCCTCATCGGCCACTGGGGGGCGGAGGAACAGGGCCTGGTGGGCTCGGGCAGTTTCGCCGAGGACCACCCGGAGATCGTCGAGCGGCTCTACGCCAGCTTCAACCAGGACAACGGCACCTGGCGGGTGGAGGAGGTGCAGGCCTACGGGTTCCTCGACGGCATCGGCCACCTGGCGCGCTGGCTCGCCAGGCTCCCGCGTGACCTCTCGGGTCGCCTTCGGCTGCCGGCTCCCGGCGAGATGACCAACACCGGCAGCGACCACTACTCCTTCCTCTGCCGCGGGGCTCCCGGGTTCCGGTTGACGTCGGCCTACGACGAGTACCGGCAGTACACGTGGCACACCACCCTCGACACCTGGGACAAGATCGCCCAGCCGGAGCTCCGCACCAACGCGATCACGGCCGCGATGCTGGCCTACCTGGCGAGCGAGGACCCGGCACCGCTGGGCCGCGACCGGGCGCTCCCGCCTCCCGGTGCCCGGGCCGGGGGGGCGCTGCAGTGCTTCCCGCCGAGCCGGAGCTTCCGGGAGCGGTGAGCGTGCCCGGGCGGCCGGCGCTCGTGGTGCTGGCGGCCGGACTGGCGCAGCGCTACGGCCGCCCGAAACAGCTCGACCCGGTCGGCCCCGGCGGCCAGGCCCTGCTCGATTACGCGATCTTCGACGCTCGGCGCGAGGGTTTCGGCCGCGTGGTGCTCGTCACCCGCCCCTCGCTCGAGCCGGAGCTCCGCGGCCATCTGGAGCGGGTGCACGGCCACCTCCCGCTGGTATTCGTGGAGCAACGGCTCGACGACCTCCCGGGCGGCGCGTCACCGCCCCCCGGGCGGACCCGGCCGTGGGGGACCGGTCACGCGGTCTACGCGGCGCGCGGGGCCCTCGAGGGGGAGGCGTTCGCCGTCTGCAACGCCGACGACTTCTACGGCCACGCCGCGTGGGCCGCGCTCGGCCGCCACCTGCACGCCGGGCGCGAGGCCGCCCTGGTGGGGTACACCCTCGCGGCCACGCTCTCGCCCGCCGGGGGCGTGTCGCGTGGCATCTGCGAGGTGGGAGGCGACGGGCGGCTCCGCTCGCTTCGCGAGGTCGCCGGGCTCGTGCGTGAAGGCTCCCGGGTGCTGGGCCGCGACGTCGCCGGGGCGGCGCTCGTCCTCCCGGCCGAGGCGATCGTCTCGATGAACCTGTTCGGCCTGCCGGCCGCCGCCGCCGGCCTCCTCGCCGAGCGGTTCGGGGCCTTCCTGCTGGACCAGGGCGGGAGCCTGGACGCCGAGTTCTACCTGAGCGAGGCACTGAACCAGCTCGTCGGCGCGCGCCGGCTCGCGGTGCGCGTGCTTCCCGCCGGCACCGGCTGGTTCGGCCTGACCTTCGCCGCCGACCGGGACGGTGTGGTCCGCCGCCTCGCCGAGCTGCACGCCGCGGGGGCGTACCCCGCCACCTTCCGCCTGGACTGACCCGATGGAGCTCTCCGCGTTCGACTGGGGCGTCATCCTGGTGTACGGGGTCGTGACCGTGGCCGTGGGCCTCGCCGTGGCACGGCGGGCGGGGCAGGGGACGGGCGAGTTCTTCCTCTCCGGCCGGTCGCTGCCCTGGTGGGCGCTCGGGGTGTCGCTGGTGGCGACCACCTTCTCGACCGACACGCCGAACCTGGTCACCGACATGGTGCGGACCGGCGGCGTGAGCCAGAACTGGAGCTGGTGGGCGTTCCTCCTCACGGGGATGTGCACGGTCTTCTTCTATGCCCGCCTCTGGCGCCGCTCGGAGGTGATGACGGACATCGGGTTCTACGAGCTCCGCTACTCCGGCCGACCCGCGGCGTTCCTGCGCGGGTTCCGCGCGATCTACCTCGGCGTGTTCTTCAACGTCATGATCATGGCGTCGGTGAACCTCGCGGCCATGAAGATCTCGAGCGTGCTGCTCGGCTTCGACCGGGAGGTGACGCTCCTGGTGTGCGCCGCCGTGACCGTGCTGTACGCGGCGAGCTCCGGCCTCCGCGGCGTGGTGCTCACCGACGTGCTCCAGTTCGGCGTCGCGATGGTCGGCGCGGTGATGGCGGCCTGGTACGCCCTTGCCCATCCCGCCGTCGGCGGGCTGGCCGGCCTGCTCTCCCACCCGGAGGTGGCGCGCCGGACGGCGATGCTCCCCGACTTCGGCGACTGGCGGAACGCCGTGATGGTGTTCGTGATCCCGGTGACGGTGCAGTGGTGGAGCACCTGGTATCCCGGCTCCGAGCCCGGCGGCGGCGGCTACGTGGCCCAGCGGATGCTCGCGGCGCGGAACGAGCGGGAGTCGCTCCTCTCGGTGCTCGCCTTCAACGTCCTCCATTACGGCCTCCGGCCCTGGCCCTGGATCCTCGTCGCCCTCGCCTCGCTGGTGGTCTACCCCGACCTCGCCGCCATCCAGGCGCGGTTCCCCCACCTCGACCCGCGGACCCTGGGGAACGACCTCGGGTACCCCGCGATGCTCGTCTTCCTGCCGGCCGGCCTGCTCGGGCTCATGCTCGCCTCGCTCGCGGCGGCGTACATGAGCACCATCAGCACGCACCTCAACTGGGGGGCGTCGTACGTGGTGGAGGACTGGTACCGGCGGTTCGTCGCCCGCGACCGGAGCGAGCGCCACTACGTCGCGGTGGCGCGAGTGGCGACGGTCGTGCTGGTCGCGCTGGCCGCCGTCGTCTCGCTGGCGCTCGAGTCGGCCTTCCGCACCTTCGCCATCCTGCTCCAGATCGGGGCCGGGACGGGGCTCATCTACCTGCTCCGCTGGTACTGGTGGCGGGTGAACGCGTGGAGCGAGATCGCGGGGATGGTGATCTCCTTCGCGGTCGCGGTGTACTTCGAGGTACTCCGCCCGCGGTCGGGCCTGCCGCCGATGGACGCGGCGGTCCAGCTGGTGATCGGGGTGGCGATCACGACGGTGGGATGGGTGGCCGTCACCCTGCTCACGCCGCCCACCGATGCGGCGGTCCTGCGGCGGTTCCACGACCGGATCCGGCCCGGGGGGCCGGGATGGAGGCGGATCGCGCCGGCGGCGCCCGACGGAGCGCGTGACAACCTGCCGGCGGCGTTCCTCTGCTGGTTCCTCGGGGTCACCCTGGTCTACGCCGCGATGTTCGCCATCGGGTCCCTGCTCTACGGCGAAACGGTCGCGGGGCTGTTCTACTCCGTGGTGGTGGTGGGGACGGGGGCGTGGCTCTTCCGGACGCTCCCCCGGGTCGGGGTGCTCTAGGCCGGCCGGACCTCGGCGCCGGCGGACGGCGACACGGTGAAGAGGTGGGCCGCCGTGTCGGCCACGCCCCGTGGTGCGTAGAACCGCTCCCGGAGGGCCGCCTGCACCTCGGCCTCGCGGCTGGCCGCGACCACGGCGATGGCACATCCGCCGAATCCCGCCCCGGTGAGCCGCGCCCCGGCGGCACCGGCCGCCGTGGCGAGCTGGACCAGTTCGTCGAGTTCCGGCCGGCTCACCTCCAGGTCGTCCCGGAGGCTCCGGTGGGACTCGGAGAGCAGCGCGCCGAACCCCGCGAGGTCCCCGGCGATCATTGCCGCCACCGCCGCTTCCACCCGCGCGCCCTCGGTGACGACGTGCCGGAAGCGGCGCGCCAGGGTCGGCGGGAGTGCCTCGTCGCCGAGCGCCACCAGGCGCTCCGCACCGTGGGTCTCGAGGAGGCGGCGGTAGTCCGCCCCCGCCGCCGTGCCGCCCAGGCGGGCGGCGACTATCGCCAGGGCTTCGTGGGCCTCGCGGGGCCGCTGGTTGTAGGCCCGGCGCGCCGGCCCGGACTTCTTCGCGCTCACCAGGCTCGAGGCCACGATCACCCGCCAGTCGCTCGGCACGCGCACGTACTCGAGCCGGAGCGGCTCGAAGCTCACCCGGGCTGAGGTGCCCGCCCGGGCGCCCAGGCTGATCGCCTGGTCCATCCCGCCGCCCTGGACCCCCACGTACCGCTCACCGCGCGCCAGCAGCGTGGCGAGCGCCTCGGGAGGCAGGTCGAGGCGGTTGGCATCGAGCAGCGCGAGCCCGACGGCGATCACGAGCGCCGAGGACGAGCTCAGGCCGGATGCCACGGGGAGCTCCGAGCAGACTGCCGCGTCGAAGCCGCGCAGCTTCCCGAACCGGCCGATGAGCGCCTGGGCCGCCGCGCGGGCGTAGTTGCCCCAGTCCCCGGCCGGGGCCGGGGGAATCTCCTGCTCGAGCAGGAACTCCCGGGGCCCGAACACGGGGGAACAGTCGGCCAGGCGGACGACCGCATCCTCGCGCGGACGGACCATGAGCCACGTGGCCTGCGGGATGGCCATCGGCAGGACCGGGAGCCCGCAGTAGTCGATGTGCTCCCCGATGAGGTTCACCCGGCCGGGCGCGCGGACGATCCGGGTGGCGCCGACGCCGAATGCAGTGGCGAAGGTGGCAGGGAGCGCGGGGGGCGGTGGCTGGGCGGGACCGTTCACGGCGGCGAACGAAATGGGGACCCGGACACGGTGTCAATCGAGGACGGCCGATGACGGTGCTGCTCGAGGCGTGCGTGGATTCGGTGGCATCGGCGCGGGCCGCCGAGGCGGGAGGGGCCGATCGGCTCGAGCTGGCGACCAGGATGGACCTGGATGGCCTGACGCCGCCGGCTGCACTCGTGGCGCAGGTGCTGGCCTGCGTGCGAATCCCGGTCGTGGTCCTCGTGCGCCCGCGCGGGGGTGACTTCGCCTACGATCCCGGCGAGCGCGAGGCGATCGTCGATGCCGTGACCTCGGCCCGGACGCTGGGGGCGCACGGCGTGGCGGTGGGGGCGCTTCGCGACGACGGTCGGCTGGACACCGGCTTCCTTGCCGGACTCGTCGCCACGGCCCGGCCGCTCCGGGTCACCTGCCACCGCGCGTTCGACCGGACGCCGGACCGGCTCGCCGCGCTGGAGGACCTCGTCACCCTGGGATTCGACCGGGTGCTCACGAGTGGCGGTGCGGCGAGCGCGGCAGCCGGGCTCGAGGCGCTCCGCATGCTGGTGGGAGCGGCGGCCGGGCGGATTGCGGTGGTGGCGGGGGGTGGCGTGACGGCCGACGTGGCGCGTCGCCTGGTCCAGGCGGGCGTGCGTGAGGTCCACGCGTATCGCGCGCTGCTCGGGCCGGCGGGGATCGTCGAGGCGGAGTGCCTCCGCCGGCTGCGCGAGGCGATCGGGCGCGCACCTCAGTCGAGCGGCAGCGGCCCCGCCACTCCGGGCACCGCGGTGTAGTCCTCGCCCACCGCCGCGGCGATCGTCGCGGCCACCTGGGCGAGCGTGGCGCCGGTGCCGTCCGCGCGCGCCCCCCGCGGCGCCACCCGGGGTCCCATCGCCCCGACCCAGACCCATTCCGCCACCGGCACCCGCGTGCCGTGATCGGTCCACGCCGGTCCGTCCCCCCGACCGTGATCCACCGTGACGACCAGCGTGACATTGCCCCGGACCGCGGGGTGGGCCGCGAACGCCTCGTAGAGTTCGCGGATCATCGCATCGTTCCGGTGGGCCGCATCGAGGTACCGGGCATACTCGCCGGCGTGGGCCCATTCGTCCGTCTCGCCCAGCGCCACGTAGAGCACCCGCGGGGGCTCGGCGGCCCAGACCCGGTCGAGCGCGCTCCGGTGAGTGAGGAGGTCCAGCCGCGTCCCGCTCCAGAGCCGGGGGAGGAGGGCGGCCATTCGCGCGATGACGCTGTCCTGCCCCACCTCGACCGGGACCCCGCTCCGCTCGGCGTTGATGATCCACGGGAACGCGTCCCACGAGGCAGCCGCGACCACCCGGCCCGCAAAGCCCGGCCTCCGGTGCAGCCACTCGAGCACCGTGACGTTCGGGTTGGGCACCTTGTCGTTCGACGCGATCCGGTCATCGGCGCGGCCGGTGAGCAGCTCGTTGTAGCCGGGATAGGAGAAGTTCTTGCCGTTGGTCACGCGAACGCCGCCGCCGACCGCGCGATCGCCGAACAGCTGGCCGCGGCGCGCCACCTCGCCCCAGAGGAACGGGAGGAGCAGCGTGCGCCGCTCCTCCCGGGTCGGACGCCACCAGGCGCGGGCCACCTCGGCGCTGTCGGCCCCGCTCCACACGATGAGGGAGTCGGCGCCCCCGAACGCCTCCTGCCAGCGCAGGCCGTCCAGGGTGACGAGCAGCACGTGGGGCGGGCCCGGCGCCGGGGCGGGAGCCGGGACTGGCTGCGCGCCGGCGCAGGCCCCGGCGAGCAGCGAGGCGAGGAGGAGGGCGAGTGGGGCGGAAAGACGGCGACGTTCTCTCACGGGATCGACCTTTGACTGGAGACTCATGAACCGCGGCGTGCTTCCTCCCCCGTTCCCCGCTCCCCGCTCCCCGTTCCCCGCCTAGAACATCGACCACCCCGTCTCCGCCCGGTCCTCCGGTGCGGCCGGCGGCGGGGCGGCCTCGGAGCCGGGGGCGTCAGCGACCGGCGGAGCGAGGGTGCGGCTCAGCACGTCGAAGACGTCGTTCGCGCGGATGGCACGGAGGCAGATGTGGTGCTTCAGCGGGCACTCGTCCTCACCAGTGGCGGTGCAGGGCCGGCAGGGAAACTCGCGCTCGATCACCGCCGCGTGGGCGTGGTAGGGGAACGTGCCGGCCGTTCGCACGGTCGGGCCGAAGAGGGCCACGGCGGGGGTGCCGACGCCGGAGGCCACGTGGAGGAGCCCGGTGTCTCCCACGATGAGCGCCGCCGCGCGGCCGATCAGGGCCGCGGTCTCGAGGAGGTGGAGCTCGCCCGCGGCGCTTCCCGCCCGAGGGCCGCCCCGCAGCGCCACCTCGCTCGCCGTCGGGCTTTCGTCGGTGCTGCCCACCACCACGGCGTCCGCGCCGGTGCGCACGATCCGCCGGATGAGCTCGCCCCAGTATTCCACCGGCCAGCGCCGCGCCCGGTGCGCCGACCCCGGCGCGAAGGCCACGAACGGCCTGCCCTGGCCCAGCCCCGCCTGCTCCAGCCACCGCGCCGCCCGCTCGCGGGCGGAATCGCTGGTGACGAGCTCGACGGGGCCGCCGTCGGGCTCCACGTCCAGGGTGCGCGCCGCGGCGAAGTAGCGGTCCGCGAGCGAGCTCCCGTCACCGTTCCCGCGGCGCCCGAGCCCGAGGAGCCAGCGGGCCAGGCCGGCGTCCTCGACCGCGCTCCACGCGCCCGGCACCAACGCCCGGAGCGCCCGGGTGCGCAGCGTGTCCTCCAGGTCGAGGAGGTGGCTGAAGCCCCGGCTCCGGAGGGTCGGGGCGAGGTCCCGGAGCGAATCCTCCCGGCCGAGGGTGATGACCTCGTCCACCCGCGGGTTCTCCTGGACGAGCTGGGCGAGGCGGCGGGTGGTCAGCACCGAGAGATGCGCCTGGGGGTGGCGGGTGCGGAGCGCCCGGATGAGGGGAGTGGCGAGCAGGAGCTCGCTGACCCCGCGCAGTCGCAGGATCAGCACCTTCGGCGGGGCGAGGACGACCGGGGCCACGGGGATAATCTAGGGGCAGTCGGACGGTCGGACAGCCGGACCGACCGACGGGACGGGAAGTGGGTTGCCCGGAGGCGGCCGGGTCGCGAGCTTGGAAGGGTCAGGCCACGCTCACCCCCTCGAGGCGATGGTCGAATACGCCCTGCTCAACGCCGGCGCCGCCCTGAAGGCCTTCGGGACGACCGCCTACCGATTCATGGCCAACCTCGACTGGCGCATCATCCTGGCGCTGGCCTGCGTGGTCGTGCTCCTCGCATGGTACACCCGGCCCAAGACCCGGATGTGAGTCCTGCCCCGCGCGGGCCGTCCCGGCGCGCGCTAGATTCACCGGATGACCGATCCCCGCCTCCCGGCGCCCGAGGAGCCGCCCGGCTTCGGCGCCACCCTGCAGGACTGGCTCACCCGCCCCATTGATCAGGACATCGTCGAGTGGCTCGAGGGGCCGCGGTCGCGGCTCTCGGAGCTCCGGCGCGTCGGTCGGATCGCGGCGGAGTTCGTCCGGGGATTCCGCGTGCTCCATTTCGTCGGGCCGTGCGTGACGGTGTTCGGTTCGGCGCGCTTCGCGGCGGGTCACCAGTACTACGAGCTGGCCCGCACCCTGGGCGGCGAGATCGCCCGGACCGGGCTGACGGTCATGACCGGCGGCGGGCCCGGCATCATGGAGGCGGCCAATCGGGGGGCGAGGGAGGCGGGCGGTCGCTCGGTGGGCTGCAACATCCAGCTGCCGCACGAGCAGCAGCACAACGACTACCTCGACACCTGGGTCACCTTCCGGTACTTCTTCGTCCGCAAGGTCATGCTGGTGAAGTACAGCGCTGCCTTCGTGGTGCTCCCCGGCGGCTTCGGCACGCTCGACGAGCTGTTCGAGGCGCTGACCCTGGTGCAGACGAAGAAGATCGAGTCGTTCCCCGTGATCCTGATGGGGGCCGATTACTGGGCGCCGATGCTGGCCTTCCTGCGGGACACCCTGGTGGGGGCCGGGACGGTCGACGCCGCGGACCTGAACCTCCTCACGGTCACCGACTCGCCCCAGGAGGCGGTGGAAGTGATCCGCGCCTGCTGCCCGCCGAGGGTGAGGGAGTGGATCAAGGCGCCGCGGCCGCGGAAGGCCCTGCACGAGCCGCGGGAGGCGGTGAGCGGGTAGGCGTTACCGCGCCACGCGCGCCCGGGTCGAGCGGACGCCATCGGAGAAGGACACCTCCAGGTCCCCACGGGCGCCGACCACCTCGGCCGCCCCCCCGTCCCGCACGATCGTGAGCACCTCGCCGGTCGCGGCGTCGCGAATCAGCGCCGCGCCGAAACGCGCCGGGTCCCAGCGCAGACGCGTCCGGTCGCCGGCGCGCTCCACCGAGGCCTGGGGCACCACCGCACGCGCCCCCGGCGGCAGCGGGGTGGCGCGCCGCTCGGCCGATCCGCCCGGCCCCGACACCCGGAGCGCGGCCACGCGGTTCCGCCGGGCCGGGTCGAGTGGCAGGACGAAGGCGAAGGTATGCGTCTCCCCCGGCAGGTCGGCCACCAGCGCGGCCGAGAAGCGCCGCCCCGCGATCCGGCCGCCGGCCTCATCCACCGCCTCGACGGTCCAGTCGCCGCGGTCGGCGGAGGCCGGAGCGCCGACCGTGAAGGCCGGCTCGAGGACGACCTGGCCATCCTCGATGCGTCCCCAGACCAGCAGACCCTCGACGGCCGCGCCCTGGGTGGCGTAGGAGACCGTGACCCGGAAGTCCAGTACCCCCTCCAGGGTGTGGTCGCTGATCCACTGCGGATCGCAGTAGCTCATCACGTCCTTGTACGTCGACGGCTCCCGCAGCGCATTCGCCGCGTTGTCCCAGCCCCACTGCCCGATGTCGGCCTGAACGTAGGCGCTGCCCGAGGGCCACGTGGGGTCGAGCCCGCTCGGCCCGCCACAGGGCGCGTGCAGCCGCCCGAAGTTGTGCCCCCACTCGTGGGCGGCGACCTCGCCTCCGCTGGGCAGGTGGTCCCAGCCGAGCGCGACGCGGAACGCCGCATCCGCTCCCGAGTCAGGCACGTACCCGATTCCGGCCACCCCCGAGGAATAGTTCACTTTCGCCACCCCGTAGTAGTATCGGGTGCTGCCCTCCGTGATCTTGAGCGCCTGGAGTTCGGAGAGGAGCGTTGACCACCCGATGCCGCCCGCCTGCAGAACCGTTTCGGTGGTGTACGGGGTGCGGATGACGGCATCCAGCGTGCTCAGGGGATGGATGCGTCGGGTGAAGTAGAGCCAGCTGCTGAGGTTCGCCCCGGACACCGCACCGGTCGGGCTGCCCGGAGCGGCGGACTGCGTGACGGGGATCATCGTCACGTTGAACGCCGGCGTCGTCGTGATCGGGAGGACACCGGACTGGGCGTCCGGGAGCGTCCCGTTGTCGCTTTCGGCCGACTCCGCCACGGCGTTCGATGGATCCACCAGCACCTGGACGGTCATCCCCGGCTGGAGGAAATCCTCCGGCAGCACGACGTTCCAGGTGCTGCCGAGATTGGCCTCGGTCACGGCGAGGGGCACGGAGGTCGTGGGGGCGGGGATCAGGTCCTCCCTGACCTGCGCGGCGCCCTGGAAGAACCGCAGCCGCACGACGGGTTGCGCCGCGTTGGCCTGGTTCGCGACCACGAACACCCGCGCCAGCGCCGGCTTCCCCGGCACCAGCGGCACCGTGTTGTTGGGCCGCTGGACCGACTGGGTGAGGTAGAACCGGCCGATGCTCAGGTTGAGCGTCTGTCCGTTGGCGCTCGCATAGGTGACCGTGGCCTCGGACGGTGCGCCGGTGCTCACGTTCACCTGCTGCGTCGTCGGCGTCGGATTGAAGGTGTCCCCGCCGCTCATGACCGCCAGAGCGGCGACGGTGTAGGTGCCCGACTCGAGCGACGGGAACGTGGTCGTGGCCGTCACCGCCTGGTTGAAGCCGCCGGGCCCGGTGACCGTGACGTTCGCGGGGATCGCCACGGGCAACCCGTTCACCGTGACGGTCAGCGAGCCCGGCTGCGGCCCGTACGAGACGGGCGCCGGAGCCGGCGTGTAGCTCGCCGTCACGTTCACCGTCTGGGTGCGCGGCGTGCCGGGATAGGTGATGCCGCCACTCTCGATCGTGTCCGCCGTGACGGTGTAGCTGCCCGGGAGGAGCTTCGAGAGCGTGGCGCTGCCGGAGAGGGTCTGCGCGAACGCCGGCGCCCGCACCACGCGCACCGACGCGTCCACCCCGGCCGGCAGGCCGGTGATCGTGACCGCGATCCGACCGGTGGAAAGGGCGTACGCCACCGCGGCGGGCTTGGTCTCCCCTTCCGCGAGCGTGACGCTCTGGCTGGCCGGGCTGGGGACGTACCGGGCGGTGTCGTTCTCGGTGGTGGCTGCGGCGATCGCGTAGGTGCCCGGGACCAGCCCGGTGATCGCGCCGCTCGTCGACACGTTCCGGTTGAACCCGTTCGGCCCGGTGACCGTCACCACCCCGGCGGTGCCCGTGGGGAGGCCGGAGACGGTGACCTGAAGCTCCGCCCGGTCGTTGCCGGTACCCCCGCCACCGCCCCCGCCGCCCCCGCACGCCGCCATCAGGACGGCGAGAAGCAGGGCGGCGAGCGCCGCCGGAACCCGCGCGCGGAGGCTGGCGTGCCGAGGGCGAAGCGATCGGGGAAGCATCAGCGGCATATCGACTTGCTCATGGGGGCGGAGCGGGGGGACCGGCTGCGCCGTGGCGGTCCGCTGGCTTCCCGTGCCCGCAAGATAAAGGCCCCGACGGCCGGCCGGGACAAGGGAGGGGAACCTTGCCGCAACGGACCGGCGCGCCGGGGCATCCAACACTGGAGACGCTTCGACCCGATCGCCGTGCACGTCCACCCCGGGAGGCCAGGATGCCCTCGCTCCGCCCGCTGCTGCTCCTCGCCGCACTCACGATCCCTGCCGCGACGCTGTCGGCCCAGGACACCGCGCAGTCCGACGGCGACGCCGTTCGGGCCGCGCGGGCGCACGCCCGTGAGGCGCGGGCCCTCGCCCGGCAGCACGCCATGGAGGCGGTTCGCCACGGGGAGATGGCCGCCCGCGCCCGGGAGGAGGTGGAGCGCGCGATGGCGGAGACCCGGCCCGAGATGGCGCGGTTGCGGGCCGAAGCCCGCCGCGAGGCCGAGCGCTCGCGCGGCCGGATCGACGCGGCCGGGATCCGCCGGGATGCCGAGCGCGCAGCCCGTGACGCCGTCCGTGAGACCCGTCGCCAGCTCCAGCAGTACGAGCGCCGCCGGATGAACCGCGGCACGGTGGACATCTAGCCCGGGCACCTTCACTCGTCCTTCAGGTTTCGCCCGCCGGGCTTCCTCGGGTCCGGCGGGCGTCCTATGCTATGGGGATGACCGATCCCCGCGACGCCCTCCGCGCCTGGTTCCTCGGCCCCCGCGCCGAGAACGCCGATCTCCTCGAGCGGCTCGTCACCGAGGCGCTGCGCGACCACGTCTTCTGGCGCCGCAACTTCCACCCGGAGGACGGCTTCACCATCAGCGAGCGCGACCGCCGGGCCCCGGGGTACGACGAGGCGGTAGCCACGTTGACCCAGGAGCTGCTCGGCCTGCTCGCCGAATTGAAGCGGGACGTGCCCTTCTTCAGCGGGCGGTACAAGGGGCACATGGTCTTCGAGCAGACCATCGCGGCGCAGGTCGGCTACTTCGCGGCGATGCTGTACAATCCCAACAACGTGGCGCTCGAGGCCGCGCCGGTGACGACCCGGCTCGAGCTGGAGGTGGCGCGGCAGCTGGCGGCGATGATCGGGTACGCCCCGGAGACCGCCTGGGGCCACCTCACCGGCGGCGGGACGATCGCCAACTTCGAGGCACTCTGGATCGCGCGGAATGTCGCCTACCTGCCGCTCGCGGTCCGCTGGGCGGCCGCCGACCTCGGCGCCGACGTGCCGGTCCAGCTGCCCGGCGGGGACGTCGCGCCGCTCGCCGCCCTCGACCTCTACGGCCTGCTCAACCTGCACCCTTCCGACGCGCTGGACGCCTGGCAGCGCCTGCGTGCTGCCGGCCCGCCGGACGTGGTCGCCCGCACCCTGTCGCAACACACCCTCGGTGCCGCGGGGTACCAGGAGTACAGCCGTCGGATCGCCGGCACCTTCCCCGACCCCCTGCCCGACAGCGTGGTGCTCGTGGCGGCGACTGCGCACTACTCCTGGGAGAAGGTCGTGCGGGCCCTCGGGATCGGGGGCGACCAGCTGCGCCACGTGCCGGTGGACGCCCACTGCCGGATGGATCCCGACGCGCTCTGGGAGTCGCTCGTCGCCCTCGCCCGCACCCGCACGCCGGTGATGGCGCTGGTGAGCGTGTGCGGTTCCACCGAGGAGAGCGCCGTGGACCGGCTCGACCAGGTGCTCGAGGTCCGCGCCCGGGCCGCCGCCGACCTGGGCCTCGCCTTCCACGTGCACGCCGACGCCTGCTACGGCGGCTACGCCGCGGCGGTCACCCGCGACGCCGCCGGCGCGCGGCGGGACGCGGCGGCGATCCGCGGCGAGCTGGGCGTGCCCTGGCCCTCCGACGAGTGGGTCGCAGCCATCGGGGCCCTCGACGGGACCGATTCCGTCACCATCGACCCGCACAAGCTCGGCTACGTGCCCTATCCGGCCGGGGCGTTCCTCTGCCGCGACCGCCGGGCCCGCGAACTGGTGGCGGTGACGCCCCCCTACCTCGCCCCTGCCGGCGCCGACCCGACCGGCGACGAGTTCCTTGGCCGGTTCATCCTCGAGGGCTCGAAGCCGGGCGCGGCGGCGGCGGCGGTCTGGCTCAGCCACAAGGTGCTGCCGCTGGACGAGCGCGGCTACGGCTTCCTCATCGGCCAGACCGCCATCGGCGCCCGCCGCCTCTACGGCGCGCTCGCCACCGCCGACCTGGGCCGCTTCCGTGCCATCCTCCTCCCCGAGCCGGACATCAACATCGTCTGCTGGCTCCTCACCCACGACGACTTCACCACGCTGGGGGAGGTCAACAGGCTCAACGAGGGGATCTACCGGGAAATGAGCCTGCACCGGGCCGACGCCGCGCCGGAGTACATCATCACCCGGACCCGGTTCGAGTACCCGCAGTACGACGGTGCCGTGCCGCCGCTGCTGGCCCAGCTCCGCGTCGGGTCACTGGAGGAGTGGCGGGGTCCGGAAGGGGGCCTGGTGGTGCTGCGCGCCACCGTGATGGATCCGTTCCTCGCCGCGCCGCCGCCGGTGCCGGACCACGTCGCTGGCTTCGTCGGTGCGTTGCGCCGGGCGGCGGAGGAGGCGGTGCGAAGGGAGAAGTGAGGGGGAGACGGGAGAGGGGAGAGGGGAGAGGGGAGGAGACCGAGCCGCTGAGCCCCTCAGCCGTCCTTCTTCTCCGGCGCCAACTCGATCGGGCTGGCGTACTCCGCCGTGAAGCCCTCCGCCCCCTCGAGGAACTCCCGGAACACGGCCATGTCGTCGTCGGCGTCGCCGGTGAGCGGCACCGCCTCCCCGATTCGCAGTTCCTTCCGCCCGAAGTCGAGCGCCACCGGTACCACCGGCACCCCCGCCCTCAGGGCGATGTGCCAGAAGCCCGAGCGCCAGTAGCGGGTCGGCTTGCGCGTCCCCTCGGGCGCGAGCGCGAGGAAGAACCGGTCCTTCCCCGCGAACTCGGCGGCGGCGCGCTCCACCGCGTGTTCCGGATGCGTGCGCACGACCGGGATGCCGCCGAGGGCGCGCATGAACCTGCGATAGGGCCAGCGGTCGAGCGAGTCCTTCATGAGGAAGCCGTGCGGGTAGTCGCGCAGGAGCCCGATGCCCCAGCCCGCGAGCAGGCAGACCGGGAAATCCCAGTTCGACGTGTGGGGAGCGACGATCAGCACGAAGCGGGGGAGATGCGGGTAGACCCCGATCACGCGCCAACCCGCCAGCCGAAGGAGCCAGCGGGACAACCATTCCGCCGGTTCCAGGCGGCGGCCGATGCGCGCGAACAGGTCGGCCCCCCCGTCGGGGGCCGACGGACTGGCGTCGGGGGAGGGCATGGGCGTGAGGCTCACGACTGCACGGATTCCGGTTTTCTGCAAGTCCCCCGGGCGTCGACCCGGTTGCCAAGTTGTTTCCCCGCAACATCATGGGTCAAGCACACGGCTTGCACCGCGCGCGGGGAGACGCCCCGGGCTCCCGGGGCGGGAATTTCCGTGGAGGGCTCCCCGACCCGATGCCGGTTCCGAGCCAGATGTCCGTGCGGCGCTTTCCCGACACGGTGCACGCCCGCTTGCGCGTGGCGTACGCCGTCGGCTGGGATGCGCTCGTCTCCACCCACGCCGAGCAGGCCACCCTGTTCGTCGAGGAGTTCGCCAGCCGGATCCCGGTGCTCGAGGCGCTGGAGCATTATTTCGAGGTGGTCCCGGTCCCGCTCGACATGCAGGAGGCGGTCCGGGTGCGGACGCTTTCGCACCTCGACCTCGACTGGATTCCGGTCACCACGGCGCTGCCGCAGGTCGGGCCGTGGGGCTTCTTCCGGCCGGACAAGGTCATCGAGGTCATGCGCTACCGTCGCCAGTTTCACGAGCGGACCCGGCAGCTCGCCCGGATGGTCGGGGCCCGCGCTGCCGAGGCGGTGCTGGTGACCCACGTGGGCAACGCGCTCAGCCTCGCGCAGCTCCTCCGCGGCCAGACCCCGCCCGACGACGCCGTGACGCACTACATCAAGGAGTTCGCCCTGCCGCTCGCCCAGGCGCACGCGGTGTTCCAGCGGGCGCAGGCGGCGATGGCGGGCGAGCAGCTTGCCGCCGCGTACCGCGACCCGCCCCCGGAGACCCTGGCGGCCGGCGGCGACCTGGTGGTGGACGCCGGCCCCGACACCCTCGCGGCCGGGGGGGAGCACGCGGCGTAACCGGATCGGGCGCCGACGGCCCTAGCGCAACATCGCCCGCACGGAATCCACGCTTCCCTCGTTCGGCGCCGGTTTCACGCCAAGCAGCTCGGCCAGCACCGCGTAGACATGGATGTTCCGGAAGGCCGGCACCGTCACGCCGGACCGGAACCCCGGTCCGGCCGCCACGAATACCCCGCGCATCGCGATCACCGACTCGTCGTAGCCGTGGCTGCCGCGCCTGAAGGCGCTGGTGTCTCCCTCGAACCTCGCGCGGGTCGTGATGGTCCAGCCCTCGTCCGCGAGCGCGAGGACGGGCGGGGTGCGTGGGGAGTGGTTGAGCCCCCAGCGGGAGGGCAGGGTGGCGCGGGTCCAGGCCCGGAGGTGCGGGTCGGCGTCGAGTCGGGCCGCGAGGGTGTCGGGATCCACGCCGGGCCCCGGCCAGATCTGCGCGACGGGAGACCAGTCCACGACGTCCACTGCGTCGAGGTCCAGCAGGTCGTCGAGCAGCACGACCCGGTCCCTGGCGGTGGCCGCCATCCCGTGATCGCTCACGACCACGACGTTCGTCTCGCGCGCCAGTCCGAGCGAGTCGAGTCCCCGCACCAGCCGCGCCAGCGCCGCGTCCACCAGTGCGATCGCCGAGTCGGTCTCGGCCGCGTCCGGGCCGAACTCGTGCCCTGCCGCATCCACGTGGTGGAGGTAGAGGGTCACGAGGCGTGGCCGGCTCCCCACCGGTCGCCCCAGCCAGGAGAGCACCGTGTCCACCCTCGCCGGCGCCGGCATCCCGTGCTGGTAGGGCTTCCAGTCGCCGGGGAGGCGCCCGCCGATCGGCGCCTCGCTCCCCGCCCAGAACATCGTCGCGGCGCGCACCCCCTGGAGTTCCGCGGTCAGCCAGATCGGCTCGCCGCCCCACCAGCGCGGGTCGCGGACCGCCGCGCTGTCCCGGTAGCTGAAGTCGCCCAGGCCGGGATCCCGGAAGTTGTTGGCCAGCATCCCCGACCGCCCCGGGCCCAGGCCGGTCACCAGCGTGTAGTGATTGGTGAACGTCTTGCTCGGGAAGGCGGGCACGAGCCCCTCGGCCCGCACTCCCCGCCGGGCGAGCGCGCGCAGGGTTCGCGCGGGAGCGCGGTCCACGTAGTCCCAGCGGAATCCGTCCAGGGACACGAGCAGGACGGTGGCGGGAGGGGCGGCCGGGGCGGCCCCGGTGCGCGGGGTGGTCCCGCCGCTCGCGCAGCCGGCGACGGCCAGGAGGAGGAGTGCGAATCCTGCGAGGCGGCGGGTCACGGCGGATCCTGGAAGCGGCACGGCCCGAAGGGTGTCCCCTCCGGGCCGTCGTGTCCAGCGGGTGCCCGAGGCTCAGTTCACGACTTCGAGGGGCAGGGAAGTGCCGATCGCGCGGCTCACGGCACGAAGCGTCAGGTGGGACTGGTCCAGGCCGGCGACGCCGCGTTCCACCGAGGCGCGGAGGGCGGCATAGCGCTCCGCCGTGGAGCGGTTCTCGAACACCAGCGTGTTGCCCTGCAGGCGGTACCGGCCGATCTCGCGCTGCAGCAGCTCCAGGATCTCGTCGGCGCCGTCCAGCACCGGATCCGCGAGCGCCGCGGTGCTCTCGGGCTCGCGGCGGGACGGACGAGGCGCCCACGCGGCGAGCTCGCCCGCGCCGAGCCCGAGACGGCGGCCGATCCCCCGGAGGCTGTCCTGGTACGCGCGCTCGATCATCGCCTGCCGGGTGCGATAGGAGCTCAGCGCCGACCGGCCCGAGGTGAGGGCCCGGCGGCCCGACGCGAGGCCGTCGCTGGTGGTGAGGGTCGAGATCCCGAAGAGCCGACTGAAGCCCGCGCGGACGAGCTCGGCCTCGAGCGCCGCCTGGGCCTGGCCGTACTGCTGGTCGTAGAACCGCATCAGGTCCGCGTGCGAGCGCATCCCGCTGCCGGAGCCGAGGTTGATCGGGGCGAGGGTGACCACGCCGGGATCCACCTTCAGGCGGCGGCCGCCCACCGGGGGCGCCGGCATCACGATGGGATCGGCGGCGGTGTCGGCCGCCGGCGGGGGAAGGGCGGGCGAGGCCGAGGGCCCGCCTTCCGGCACCGCGGGAGGCGTCACCAGGTCGGCGGTGTCTTCCGTGCGCTTCACGGGAGCCGGGGTGGCGCTCGCCGCGTCCACGGCGACAGGCAGTCCCTCCCGCTCCACCGGGTCCTCCCCGCTCTTCCGGAAGAGGATCACGGCCACGATGAGCAGCACCGCGCCGACGGCGGCTGCCACCGGCATCCACTTCCGGCGCACATGGGCGCCGATCACGAACGGTTCGTGCTCGACCTTGGAAGGCCAATCGAGCTCGGGAACCTCGGTGTCGGGAAGGGCCGGGGTGGTGGCTTCCACCAACTCGTGGGACGGGATGTCCGCGTCCGCCAGTGGCTCGGCCACCGTCGCCGCACGAGCCGCCGTCCCCACCGCGGCCGCCGCACCTCGCCGCTCGTGCTCCGGCGGTGGCGCCCAGCGGCTCCGGCGTGCCTCGCGGCTGGCCGGGTCCGACGGGCGGGCGGTGCCGAAGTCGCCGCCGAGCGGATCGAGGTCGAGTTTGGCGAGCGTCGGCTCGGGTGCCCGGTTCCAGAAGGCGTCGCGCGGCGGCTCGGCGGCGCCATGCGCCGTGGCCGGGGGCGCCGTGTTCGCGGGAGCGTCGTCGGGAGCCAGGGCGTCGATCGGCATCGGCTCCTGGGGGACCTCCTCGATGTCGTCCCCGATCCGGGTCACGGTCTCGGAGGCCCCGGCCTCGACGGGTTCCGGGGACGACTCCTCGACCGGCTCCGGGTCCTTCGCCTCGGCCGGCTCGAGTCCGGTGCGGAGCACGGGAAGGTCATCGACCGACTCGAGGACCGGCCGCTCCTCGGCCGGCGGCTGCTGTCCCGCAGGTTCGGCGGGTGGGGAGGCCGGCCGGGGTGCGGACGCTGCGGTCGAGGCCGGGGCGTCGAGCAGGGAGAGGATCGCGTCGAGATCGACCCCGTCACCCTCCGACGCGGCCGCGGCGGGCTTCGGGGGAGGCGCGGGAGTCTGGGCGCGGGCCTGGAGGTAATGCGGATGCTCGCGGACCGGCAGCCAGCGCTCGGCGCGGCGGTGGTAGATGCTCGCGTCCTCGTCCACGGTGCCATCATGCACCGCGGCCGAGAACTCCTGGATCGAGGGGAACTCGAGTTCCCGCCCGTCGGTAAGGCGGATGCGGTACATAGGCCGGTTTCGCTGGTTGCCCTGGCGCCAGTGAGCAATCAGCGGGCCATCTCGCAAGTGGTTGGCTGGCAGTGTCTTGTAACTGTCTCCGTCGCCCGCGCCTCGCACAATGCCAGACTCGGGCCTCCGGAGCACGGTGGGAGGGGATCGGTTGCCCCGAGGCCCGCGCCCTCCTACCGTTCCCCCCGATGACGCCCTGGGTCACCCGGCTCCTGGTCGCGAATGTGGTCCTCTTCTTCGCGACCCGCGCCGCCCCGCAATTCGCCTACCCTCTCGTCTTCGTGCCGGGCGCGGTACTCGCCCAGCCGTGGACGCTGCTCACCTACCAGTTTCTCCACGGGGACTTCTTCCACCTCCTGGGAAACATGTTCGGGCTCTTCTTCCTGGGCCCGCGGGTGGAGGCCAGGCTGGGCGGGGCGCGGTTCCTCGCCCTCTACTTCCTCGGCGGCATCACCGGGGCGCTCATCTCGATCCCGCTCGCGCCGAACGCCGCGATCATCGGGGCCTCCGGCGCCGTGTTCGCGGTGCTCCTAGCCTTCGCCCGCTACTGGCCCCATGAGCGGCTGCTGCTCTGGGGGGTGCTGCCGATCGAGTCGCGGGTGTTCGTTCTGCTCCTGACCGCGCTCTCGCTCTGGAGCGGGTTCACCGGCGCGCAACAGGGCATCGCCCACTTCGCGCACCTCGGCGGCTTCCTGGGCGGGTGGCTCTATCTGGTGTGGCTGGAGAAGCGGTCGCCCGCGCGGGCCTTCCGGCAGGCCGCGCTGGGCCCGGCGCACCGGAGCGCGCCGAACAGCGGGGACCTCACGCGCTGGGAGCGGATTCCACGGGAGCAGCTTCACGAGGTCAACCGCGCGGAGCTGGACCGGGTGATGGAGAAGGCGCGCGCCGGCGGCCCGACGAGCCTCACGGCCGACGAGCGGGCGTTCCTGGACCGGCTCACGCCGTAGGACTCGCGACTACGCCTACCGCGCCACCAGCCGCTTCACCCGCATGACCCCGTCGTCCGACTCCACCGCTGCCCAGGCAGTGTCGCCCTTGAAGAGCGGCTCCGGCCAGGTGCGGAACCCCGCCGGGCCCTTCGCCTCTCCCAGATAGCGGCCATCCGGCTCGAAGACGTCGAACAGCACCGGCTCGGTCCACTCGCCGTCGGCGCCCTTCCGGCCGGGCTGGGAGCGGAGCACCCAGATCCGGCCCTCGGCTCCGGTGAACAGGCCGCGAAACGCCGGCTTGGTCGCCGGGATGTCGGGCCCGTTCCACACCCAGCCGGGGAAGCTCTCCACCATGTTCTCGGTGGCTTCGGCCTTGCGGTCGGCCGCCTCCGCGGGATCCACCGGTACCGGGGCCACCTCGCGCTCCAGGCGCAGCACGCCCTCCGGCCGGAGCAGGTCGATCCGGTAGCGGTCGCTCACCCCGCCGATGAAATAGCCGAGCGGGCTCCAGTCCCAGTAGGCGCGGGGCGAGAAGGGAACGTCGTTGATGCTGGTATTGCCCTCGCGCTGGCCGGTGATCTGCATCCGCTCGAATTTCCATTCCGGGACACGCAGCGTGTCGCGCGTTGCCCCGGTGGGGTCGAACCGGCGGAGCCCCATCTTCCAGTCGCGAATGTCCACGTTGGTCTCCAGGAGCACCACGGTGTAGACGTTGCCGGCCGTGTCGCGCGCGAGCCGCCGGCTGGTGTTGAACCCGGCGGTGGCGGGCCAGGTGCCGGCGTGCTCCCCCGTGGGGGTGAAGAGCTGGAACCGCCCGTTGGAGGGGTCGCGCACGACGACGCGGCCGTCGGCGAGCACGGTGAGCCCGCCGTCCGGCTGGCGGTACTCCCCCGGTCCGCTGCCGAGTCGGCCGAAGGTGGTCACGTAGGCCCCCTCCCGGTCGAACTTGCGGAGCGCGGGTTCGGGGTCCATCACGTAGATGGCGCCATCGGGCGCCACCGCAATGGACCGGACCTGGCCGAACATCTCCTCCGGGGCTCCCTCCTCCACGCCGATGCTGACGTCCTCCTGCAGCACGCGGGTGCTGTCCCAGACGCTTCCGGCGAGGGTGCGGACGGTCACGGTGTCGCCCGCCGTGTCCACCTGGGCGCGCAGGCCGGAGTCGGGGCCTCGCTCGCCGCACCCGGCGAGGAGTGCGAGGGCGGTGAGGGCGGCGAAACGGACGGTCGGGGCCATCGGGGTCTCCACGAGCGGGATCAGAGGTGAAGACGGCCGGCGGCCCGAAATGGTTGCAGCTTGCGGGGGGGCGGGGCGCGGGGTATCCGTATCCACGGGTCGAAGGTCGAAGGTCGAAGGATCGCTCCCCGTTCCCCGTTCCCCGCTCCCCGCTCCCAGACGGGTGCTCCCCATGTCCGGCGACACCAGCTTTCTCGGCCAGGTCAACCGCTCCTTCGACCTCGCGGCCGCGCTTACCGACCACCCGCCGCACCTGCTGGCCAAGATCCGGAACTGCGACTCGGTGTACCGGATGGCCTTCCCGCTCCGGCGGGACGACGGCACCGTCGAGGTGATCCACGGCTGGCGCGCGGAGCACAGCCACCATCGGCTGCCCACCAAGGGCGGCATCCGGTACGCCACCGTGGTGGACGAGGACGAAGTCGTCGCCCTGGCGGCGCTCATGACCTACAAATGCGCGCTGATGGACGTGCCGTTCGGCGGCGCCAAGGGCGGCGTCCGGATCGACCGGAAGAAGTACTCCGAGGGCGAGCTCGAGCGGATCACCCGCCGGTACGCCTACGAGCTCTTCCGGAAGAACTTCCTCGGGCCCGCGCTGGACGTGCCGGCGCCCGACTTCGGCACCGGGGCGCGGGAGATGGCCTGGATCGCCGACACGTACATCCAGCTGTCCACTGGCGACCTGAACGGGCTCGGGTGCGTCACCGGCAAGCCGGTGGCGCAGGGAGGCATCCGGGGTCGCGCGGAAGCCACCGGCCTCGGCGTGTTCTTCGGCATCCGCGAGGCGTGCGCCGTGGCGGAGGACCTGAGGCCGCTCGGCCTTGCGGAAGGGGTCGCCGGGAAGCGGGTGGTGGTGCAGGGCCTGGGGAACGTAGGCTATCACGCCGCCCGGTTCCTTCAGGAGGGCGGGGCGGTACTGGTGGGGCTGGCGGAGTCGGAGGGTGCGATCCATGCGCCGGACGGACTCGACCTGGACCGGGTGATCGCGCACCGGAAGGCGACGGGCCGGATCACCGGGTTCCCGGGGGCCACCGACCTGGCCCACACCACGCTCGCGCTCGAGCTGGATTGCGACATCCTCATTCCCGCCGCGCTCGAGAACCAGATCACCGCCGCCAACGCTCCGCGGATCCGGGCCCGGATCGTCGCGGAGGGGGCGAACGGCCCGACCACGGCGGAGGCGGACGCCATCCTTCGGCAGCGCGGGGTCATGGTCATCCCCGACATCTACCTCAACGCCGGCGGGGTGACCGTCTCCTACTTCGAGTGGGTGAAGAACCTCGACCACCTCCGGTTCGGCCGGATGGAAAAGCGGTTCGAGGAAGGGGCCTACCGCAGGCTGCTGCAGGCGGTGGAAGGCGCGACGGGCAAGCGCTTCTCCGCGGCGGAGGTGGCGAGCGCCACGCAAGGGGCCGACGAGGAGGCGCTGGTGCGCTCCGGCCTCGAGGAGACGATGGTGCAGGCGTGGCACGACGTGCGCGCGACCCGGAACGCACATCGCGACCGGGCGGATTTCCGCCTGGCCGCGATGGTGAACGCCCTCGACAAGATCGTGCTGAGCTACGAGGACCTCGGCATCTTCCCGTGAGGCCCGCCAGGGGGTCAGCGCCGCTTCGCCTTCTTCCGCCGCGCCACGACCTTCTTCGTCGCGACCACCGCGAGGACGGCGGCGCCCGCGACGGCGGCCGCCTTGCCGGCCGTCTTGAGCTTCCGCTGCACCTCGGGGTCCTTCGCCTTCCGCTGCACGTCCTTCGCGTAGGAGCGCACGGAGTCGACTGCGTCGTCCATGGCGCGGTTGGCGGACTTCCGCGTCTTCGCGAGCGCCTTCTCGGCCTTCGCGAGCGCCTTGCCGGCGCGGCGGTTCACGGTGTCGGTTGCGCGGTCGAGTTGCCTGCCGATGCGGGCCATGGCAGCCTCCGGGGTGGGTGATGCCCCGCAATCTAGTCGGAATGACGGACGGTCGGACAGTCGGCTGAACCCCGACCGCCCGACCGTCCCACCGCCCGACTGACCGACCTACTCCGCCACTGCCGCCGTCACCACCGCCGATACCGTCGCCGTCTCGCCCTCGGCCAGCGTGACCGGGATGGGGAAGACCGGGTCCGTGGTGAGATTGAGGCCCGTGGGCTCGACGAAGGCCACCTGGTAATCGCCGGGGAAGAGCCACCGCCAGCTGGCGGTGAAGACGCCGTCGCCGTCGATGTCCTCGAGCGGCAGGGTCTCGCTGCCACCCGCGCCGTCCTCGAGGGTCACGCTGGCCTGCGCGAGGGTCACGTCCTGCCCACCCACCTGCGGGAGGGTGACGCCGTCACCGAGCCGGACCTCCGCCGTGATCGTGGCAGCGAAGGTGACGTCGGTGGCCTTGATCACGGGCCGGAGAACCCATGCGCCGGACTGGCCGGCCTCGTGCCCGAAGCTCTCCTGGACGTCGAAGTCCACCAGCAGGATCCGCTGGGTACCGTCCAGGTCGAGCAGCTCGCCCGGCAGGGAGACCTTGAAGCCGGAGGCGTCGTAGCTCGGCATGCGGAGCTCGCCGTCCGGGGTCACCCCCACCGGGAGCCCGGCGTAGTCGGACGAGCTGGCGAAGAAGCGCGACCCGCCCGCGTCGTCCTCCACCTCGATGTAGCCGCCCGAGATGACGAAGCGGAGCTGGCCGTAGCGCCCGGCCGGCACGGGCTCGTCGTCCACGAGCAGGTACGTGTCGTTGGCCAGGGTAAGCAGGTCGGTCGTGACGGGCTCGTCGCGGAGGACCACGCGGCCGTCCTCGCCCTGCAGGTAGATTTGCTCGATGGTGACCACGGCGGACTTCACGTCGCCCGGGGCATCGGTCAGGAGGAGCGTGATCCGGCCATCCCCGTTCGGGCCGCTCGACTCGCCGCAGGCCGCGAGGGGCAGGGCAAGGGCGCCGGCGAGGACCATTCGAGACAGCGTGCGGAACATGAAAGTTCTCCGGATAGAGCGTCGCCCTGACAGACCCGGGCAGGCCCTCCCGGGTCACAGGGGTGACCATCTCCCGGGTCCCGGGGTCAGTTCGTGACAGAGGTCACAGACGGCGTGGCCGTGGCGCGGGTGCTGGCCGGGGATGTGAATGCCTTCGCCGTCCTCGTCGCCCGGCACCGCGACCGGGGATTCCGGTACGCCCTCCACCTCCTCGGCAACCGGTTGGACGCTGAGGATGCCCTCCAGGAGAGCTTCCTCCGGGCCTTCCGGGCCCTCCGGCGGTGCCGGGAACCGGAGCGGTTCGATGCCTGGTTCTTCCGGATCCTGGTGAACCGGTGTCGGACCTGGGGTGCGCGTCGCAGGACGCTCGAGGGGCGGGAACTGCTCGACCCCGATGGCCGGGTGACCGGCCGGGTCGAGTCCCGGGCGGACGGGTTCGCCTGGCACGACGCCATCGCCCGTGCGCTGGCGTTGCTTCCGCCGGACCAGCGGGAAGCGTTCCTCCTGCGCCACGTGGAGGACGTGAGCTACGAGGAGATGTCCGCCCTGACGGGGGCGGGGGTGTCCGCGCTCAAGATGCGGGTCAAGCGGGCGTGCGATACGCTGCGTGACCGCCTGAAGGACGAGGTTCCCGAATGACGCCTGACCACGAGCTCGATCCCCTGGTGCGGCGCGCCGCCGAGGCGCTCCGGCGCTCCGCTGCGCCGGGGCCGGGCTTCGACACCCGGCTGATGGCCGCGGTGCGGGCGGAGGCCGCGCGGGGCCCGATCGACTGGCTGCTGCGGCCCCGGCCGATCCGGGTCGCGCCGCTGGCCGCCCTGGCGGGTGCGTTGGCCCTGGCGGCGGTCGTCGGGATCGGGACCTGGGCGGTGTCGCGGAGCGGCCCAGCGCCCGTGGTCTCCTCCGGGGCGCCGGGAGAGACGGCCGCCGCGGTGCAGGCCGTTCGGTTCGTGGTGGCGGCCCCGGGCGCCCGTCGGGTGGCCCTCGTGGGCACGTTCAACGACTGGGATCCCGAGGCCACACCGCTGCACGCCGAGGCCTCGGGCGGCGTCTGGGTGGTCGAGGTGCCGCTCGAGCCCGGCCGGCACGAGTACGCGTTCGTGGTGGATGGCGAGCAATGGCTGGCGGATCCGGCGGCGCCGACGGCGGCCGGCGACTTCGGCACCCCGAACTCGGTGGTGACCGTGGCGGGGAAGTCCTGATGAGGATGCCTGCCTGGATCGCGCTCCTCGGGGGCCTCACCCTGGCCGCCGCGCCGCTGGCGGCACAGGACGCGCGGCTGGCGCGGCTCGACCCCACCACCGGGGCGGTGGTCGCCCGCCTGGTGGACTCCGCCCGCGCGGCGGGCCTGCCGGATGAGCCGCTGGTGGACAAGGCGCTGGAGGGGGCGAGCAAGCGTGCCGCCGGCGCGCGCATCGCGGACGCTGTGCGGGCGCTGCTGGTGGACCTGGGCCGCGCGCGCGACGCCCTGGGCGGCGGCTCGGAGGCCGAGCTCACCGCCGGCGCCGCCGCCCTGCGCGCGGGCGTGGCGCCCGGCACGCTGGGCGAGCTGCGCCGGGCCCGGGGAGCCGAGGCCCTCAGCGTGCCGCTGGCCACGCTCGCGGACCTCGTGTCCCGCGGCGTGCCGGTGGAAACGGCGCAGGCGGTCGTGGTCGCGCTCGCCGCCCGGGGCGTGTCGGACGCCGGGTACGTCGAGCTCCGCCGTGTCGTGGAGGCCGACATCGGGGCCGGGGTACCGCCGGCGGCGGCCGCGTCAGTGCGGGCGCAGGGCGGCCGGCCGCCCGACAAGGTCGTGCCCCCGGGCCAGACCCGGGGGAAGGGGGTCAAGAAGAGCTAGCCGCGGTGCCCCGCCGGGCTACCTTTCGGGACGCGCTCCCCCGGCGAGGTGACGTCCCGCGATGGTTCATCCTTGCCGTCTCCTGCCGGTCGTCCTGCTCCTGCCCTGCACTCCCGCCGCCGCCCAGGTCCGTGCCTGGGCGGACCTCGACGCGACCGGCGTCGAGTCGGATGTCGTGAGCGAATCGTGGGGGGTGACCTTCGCGCCGGCGGTCCTCCTCGAGCCGGCGCCGGGAGTGGGCGTCCTCATGGCCGCGGCGTACGGCCGTTACGCGGATCAGCTCTGGGCCCTGCAGGGCACCTTCGACGCCACGCTCACGCCCGGCCAGATCGGCCCGCTGGCCGCGGAGTTGTCGCTTTCGGCCGCGGCGCTCACGCAGGGTGGCGGGGTGCCGGCGAACATCCTGAGCCTCGCGCGGGGGCGCCTGCATTGGGCGCGGAGCCGGGCGGGGCTCTGGGCGGGCGCCGGGGGCGGAGCGGGGGACGACGGGGTGGAGGCGCGGAGCGCCGCGTTCGCGGACGTGGGTGGCTGGGTCGCGCTCGGGCCGGCCACGGTGTCCGGCGCCCTGCTGCCGACGACGATCGATCCCGGCGGTGCCTATCTCGACGCCGAGCTGGCGCTCCGCGCGGCCTGGACCCGGCTCGAGGTCAGCGCAGGCGCGGGCCGACGGTGGTGGCGGGCGGATGAGCTCGACGCCGAGTCCTGGGCCTCGGTCGGGCTCCAGCTGCACCTGCACCGGCAGCTGGCGTTGACCGCCGCCGCCGGCCGCTTCCCCTCCGACCCGGTGCGCGGCTTCGGGGACGGGCGCTACCTGCAGTTCGGGGCCCGGGTGGGCATCTCGCGCGGTCCCGACCAGGAGGGCTGGGCGCTTCGACAGGCCTACCGCTCGCGCCCTCCGCTCGCGCCTCCCGTCGTCCGGACCTTCGAAGTGCAGACCGTGCTCGCGGTGCGGCGGTTCGTGGTCCAGGCGCCGGCGGCGAATCGCGTCGAGCTGGCCGGCGACTTCACCGACTGGGAGCCGCTGCCGCTCCTGCGGGCGGCGGACGGGACCTGGCAGCTCGAGCGGATGGTGCCGGCCGGCAGCTACCGCTTCAACCTGCGGGTGGATGGCGGCGTGTGGGGGGCGCCACCGGGCGTGCCGACGGTGCGGGACGACTTCGGCGGGGTGGTCGGCGTGCTGGTGCTGGACTGAACCGGGGAGGTCGGGCATGGTCACGGGAACCCCCTTCGACGCCGGCCTGGCGGCGCTCGGGACCGCGCGGGCGAACCTCCTGGCCGAGGTGCGGCCGCTCGACCCGGTGCAGGTGCGCTTCGCGCCCGGTCCGGGCCAATGGTCCATCGCGCAGGTGGTCGAGCACCTGGTCCTCACCGACGAGCTGACCCTGCGCGGACTGCACGCGGCCCGGCCGGTGGCGGACCGGGGATGGGCCGCCGCCGCCACGCTTCGCCTCGCCGTGTTGAAAGGGGTGCTCGGAAGCGGGCTGGTCCGGGCGAAGGCCCCCTCCCGCGCGCTCCACCCCGAGGGGGTCGCGACCCTCGACGCGCTCGAACGCCGCTGGGACGAAGCCGGCGCCGGCCTCGAGGCGTTCCTGCGTGACCTTCCGCCGCCACGGCGAGGGGAGCGGCTGTTCCGGCATCCCGCGACCGGATGGCTGTCGCTCTCCCAGATGCTCGACTTCCTCGCGTTCCACGTCCGGCATCACCATCGGCAGGTCCGCACCATACGCCGCACCACCGGCTTCCCGCGGGGCTGAACCATCGGGAAACCGTGAAATGCGGATGAAGCCGCCGCTCGTCGCCTGACGGGTGTCCCGGGTGGCGCTATCTTCCGCGCCATCATGCCGCACCGCCACGCACGACTGCAGGCCTCCGACAACGGTGGACAGGGTCGCTGGCCACGCCTCGGCGCCGCCCTGCGGGATTCGCTGGCCGGGGGCTACGGCGCCGGGGACCTGCGCCGCGACGTCCTGGCCGGCGTCGTCGTCGGCATCGTCGCCCTCCCGCTCTCGATGGCCCTCGCGATCGCGAGCGGCGTCCCGCCGCAGTACGGGCTCTATACCGCGATCGTCGCCGGCGGGCTGATCCCGCTCCTCGGCGGCTCCCGCACCCAGGTGTCGGGGCCCACCGCCGCCTTCGTCGTCCTGCTCGCGCCGGTCTCGGCCCGGTACGGCATCGCGGGCCTGCTCCTCGCCACGCTGCTCGCGGGCGCCATCCAGGCGCTGTTCGGCGTGCTGCGGATGGGACGCCTGATCGAGTTCATCCCCCACCCGGTGACGACGGGGTTCACGTCCGGCATCGCGATCGTGATCGCCTCGATCCAGTTCGCGGACGTGCTGGGGCTCCGACTCCCGACGGTGGAGAGCACGCCGGAGCGCCTGGTGGAGGTGGTCCGGGCCCTGCCCGGCTGGCACTGGCCCGAGCTGGCGACGGCGGGGTTCGCCCTCCTCATCCTCATCTTCTGGCCCCGCGTGACGCGGCGGGTCCCCTCGCCCCTGGTGGCGCTCGCCGCGGCCGCGGTGGGCGCGTGGCTCGCGGCGCGCTGGCTGCCCACCTTCGACGTCGCGACGATCGGGGACCGGTTCACCTTCGATGCCGGCGGCGGTGCCGTGGGCCGCGGGATCCCGGGACGGCTCCCCGGCTTCGCGCTCCCCTGGGCGCTCGGCGGGCCCGACGGCCAGCCGCTGACACTCAGCCTGGCGCTCATCCGCGACCTGGTGCCGCCCGCGTTCGCCATCGCGATGCTCGGCGCGATCGAGTCGCTGCTCTCCGCGGTGGTCTCCGACGGCATGGCCGGCACGCGCCACGACCCGGACGCGGAGCTCCTGGGCCAGGGGATCGGCAACCTGGTGGCGCCCTGGTTCGGCGGGTTCGCCGCCACGGGGGCGATCGCGCGGACCGCCACCAACGTCCGCGCCGGGGGCCGGACGCCGGTGGCCGCGGTGGCCCACGCGGCCTTCGTGCTGCTCGCGATGCTGGCGCTGGCGCCGCTGCTGGCCCACCTGCCCATGGCCGCGCTCGCCGCGCTGCTGCTCATGGTGGCGTGGAACATGGCCGAGATCGACCACGTGACGCAGATCTTCCGCGTGGCACCCCGGAGCGACGCGCTGGTGCTCGCCACCTGCATGCTGCTCACCGTGGTGTTCGACATGGTCGTCGCGGTGACGGCCGGCGTGCTGCTGGCGGCCCTGCTCTTCATGCGCCGGATGGCGGAGATCAGCGGCACGCGGCTGGTGGCGGAGGGGGCGCCCACGCCCCACGGCCCCGTGCCGGCCGGGGTGGTGATGTACGAGATCGCGGGCCCGCTCTTCTTCGGCGCGGCCCAGAAGGCCATGCGGTCGCTCCACGACATCGCGGGCATGGCAAAGGTGGTGGTGCTCGACCTCGCCGCCGTGCCGGCGATGGACGCCACCGGCCTCGTGGGCCTCGAGGCGGCGGTGGAGCGGCTGCAGCACGACCGCTGCCAGGTGATCCTGGCCCGGGTGCAGCCCCAGCCGATGGAGGTCCTCGCCCGGGCCAGCCTTGACGAGAAGCACGCCGGAGTGCATTTCGCACCCACGCTCGACGGAGCGCTCGACCTGGCCGCCCGGCTGGCGGCCTGAGCGCCCGCGACCCCATCCCGGAGGTTCCGGTGCGTCGCCTCGCTGTTTTCTGCCTCCTCGCCGCCGCACTCGCGGCTCCCGCCGCGGCGCAGTCGCCCGCGGAGTATCCCGGCCTCGAAACCGGCAAGATGTGGACGTTCGACGTCCCGCCCCTCGCCTACTGGAAGGCCCGGTACGGCTTCACGCCGGACCAGGCCTGGCTGGACCACGCCCGGCTCTCCGCCGTCCGCTACGGCGGCGGCTGCTCGGCCTCGTTCGTGAGCCCCGAGGGGCTGGTGATGACCAACCATCACTGCGCCCGCGGCTGCATCGAGTCGGCCACGCGCCCGGGGGAGGACTTCCTGAGCGACGGCTTCCTCGCGCCCACCCGGGCGGAGGAACGGCCCTGCCAGGGCCTGGTGCTGGACCAGCTGCAGGAGATCACCGACGTGACCCCGCGGGTGACCGCCGCCGTGCCGGGCCGGGCCACCGACGCGCAGGCGGCCGAGGCGCGGCGGGGGGCCATCCGGGAGATCGAGCGGGAGTGCGGCGGCGGGGCGGCGGACCGCTTCTGCCAGGTGGTGACCTTCTACCGGGGGGGGCAGTTCAAGCTCTACCGGTTCCGGCGGTTCAACGACGTGCGCCTGGTGTTCGCGCCGGAGGGCCAGATGGCCTTCTTCGGCGGCGACCCGGACAACTTCACCTACCCGCGCCACGACCTCGACGTGAGCTTCGTGCGCGCCTACGTGGACGGCGAGCCCGCCCGCACCGAGCACTTCCGCTGGAGCGCGTCGGGCAGCCAGGAGGGCGACCTCGTCTTCGTCATCGGGAACCCCGGCTCCACCGGGCGGCTCAACACGATGGCGCAGCTCGAGTACCTGCGCGACGTGCAGTATCCCGCCAACCTCGCGGCCTTTGCGCGCATGATCCCCGCGTACGAGGAGGTGGGCCGGCAGGACTCGGCCAAGGCGCTGGCCCACCGCAACACGATCTTCGGCCTGCAGAACTCGCAGAAGGCCATCTCGGGCTACCGGAGCGGCCTGCTCGATTCCACGCTGATGGGCCGGAAGGCCGCCTGGGAGCGGGAGTTCCGCGCGAAGGTCCAGGCCGACCCGGCCCTCCGGCAGCAGTACGGCGACGCGTGGAACGTGATCGAGGGCACGCGACGCGAGGCCACCCGGCTGGCCCCGGCGGTGCGGAACCACACCTTCAACGCCTACGGTTCCCGCCTGCTCTCGCTGGCGGGGCTCACGGTGCGGTACCCGGCGGAGCGCGCCCTCCCCGACAGCGCCCGGCGCCCGCAGTTCCGCGACGCCAGCAAGGCGGCACTCGAGCGCAACCTCTTCGCCGGCACCCCGCCCGACCCCGCGCTCGAGACCCGGCTGCTCGCCGCCTGGCTGGCGAACATGGCCGCGGACCTGCCCGCCGCCGATCCGGTGCGGCAGGCGGCGCTGGGCGACCGGAGCCCGGAGGAGGCCGCCCGGGCGCTGGTCGAGGGGACGAAGGTGGGGGACCCCGCCTTCCGGCGGCAGCTCGCCGAGGGCGGCGCCGCCGCGGTGCAGGCGTCCGACGACCCGCTGATCGCGCTCGCGCGCGTGATCGAGCCGCACGAGGCGCGGGTCCAGCGCGACATGGCCGCCCTGGGTGACCGCGAGAGCGAGGCGGACTCGCGCGTCGCCCGCGCGCTCCTGGCGGTCTACGGCACCACGGTGGCGCCCGACGCGACGTTCTCGCTCCGCATCTCCGACGGCGAGGTGAAGTCGTACCCGGCGAACGGCACGATGGTGCAGCCCTTCACGACGTTCCACGGACTGTACGACCGCTCCGCCGGCTGGGGCGGCAAGGCGCCCTGGAACCTGACCCCGCGGTGGGTGGAGCGGCGAACCGCGCTCGACCTCGCCACGCCGCTCAACGGGGTCTCCACCAACGACATCATCGGGGGCAACTCCGGCAGCCCGGTGATCAACCGGCACCACGAGATCGTGGGCCTGATCTTCGACGGCAACATCGAGATGCTGCCCGGCCGCTTCCTCTTCACCGAGGCGGTGCCGCGCTCCGTCTGGGTGGACAGCCGCGGGCTGCTGGAGGCGCTCCGGAAGGTCTACCAGGCCGACGCGCTCGCCGCGGAGCTCGCGCCGGCGCGCTGACCGGCGCCGGTGTCCTGGATCACGGGCCCGGCCCCCGGGGAGTCGGTATCCTGGGGCCGGGTCCCCTGCGGGAGGTGAAACCGATGCATGCCCGTCCCCTGGCCCGGCGCGTGGCGGCGGTCTCGCTGGCCGGCGCCGGCCTCGTCCTCCTCGCGTGCGCCACCAATCCCGCCACCGGCTCGCGGGAGCTCATGCTCGTGTCCGAGTCGCAGGAGATCTCGCTCGGGCAGCAGACCTTCCAGGCGTCCGTCGCCACCTACGGCCTGGTGCCGGACTCGGCCCTCCAGGCCTGGGTGGCGGGCATCGGCCTGCGGATGGCCGCCGTCTCGGAGCGGCCGCAGCTGCCGTGGGCGTTCGGCGTCCTGGACGACCCCGTCATCAATGCCTTCGCGGCGCCCGGCGGCTTCGTGATGGTCACCCGCGGGCTCCTCACGCACATGAACAGCGAGGCCGAGCTCGCGAGCGTGCTCGGCCACGAGATCGGCCACGTCACCGCGCGCCACTCGGCGCAGGCGATCACGCGGCAGCAGCTCGCCACCGTGGGCCTGGTGGGCGCGGCCATCGTGAAGCCGGAGCTGGGCGGCGTGCTGCAGGCGGCGCAGCAGGGGCTCGGGCTCCTCTTCCTCAAGTTCGGGCGCGACCAGGAGTCGCAGTCCGACATGCTCGGCTTCCGGTACATGATGCGGACGCAGTACGACCCGCGAGAGGCCGACGACGTCTTCGAGACCCTCGCGCGGGTCACCGAGGCCGCGGGGGGCTCCCGCCTCCCCACCTGGGCGTCCTCCCACCCCGCGCCCGAGGACCGGGTGGTGAGGGCCCGGGCGCGGCTCGACACGGTGACGGCCGACCTCTCGCGGTTCACCGTCAACCGCGACGGCTACCTCCGCCGCATCGACGGCCTGGTGTTCGGGGAGAACCCGCGCAACGGCTACTTCGAGGGGGACCGCTTCTACCACCCCGACATGGCCTTCCAGCTCGACTTCCCGCGCGGCTGGCAGCACCAGAACTCGGCGGCCGCCGTGCTCGCCGCCCCGCAGAAGGGTGACGCGGTCATCCAGCTCACGCTGGCCAAGGGCACCCCGCAGGAGGCCGCCCGGGCGTTCTTCTCCCAGGAGGGGGTCCAGGGCCAGGCCCGGGCCACCACCGTCAACGGGCTGACGGCCGCCGGCGGCGACTTCCGGGTGCAGACGCAGGAGGGGGTGCTCGCGGGCTCGGTGATGTTCCTCGCCCACAAGGGGCAGACCTTCCGCGTGGCCGCCTACGGCGGCGCGGCGGCGGCGGCCGCGTACGCCGACGCGTTCCACGCCACGCTCCGGAGCTTCCGCCCGGTGACCGACCCGAAGGTGCTCGGTGCCAGGCCGAACCGGCTGGTGCTGCAGCGGGCGCCCGCGCAGATGACGCTCGAGGAATTCAACCGCCGGTATCCCTCGGTGATCGGGCTGCCGGAGCTCGCGCTCATCAACGGGATGGAGGGCGGGGCGAGCGTGATCTCGGCGGGCGAGACGGTGAAGCGGGTGGTGAATCGGTGACGGGGGGGCCGGGAGCCGGGAGCGGGGAACGGGGTGGCCCGCTCCCGCCTCCCCGCCCCCCGCTCCCCGACATCCCCGATCCCGTACCCTCCGCCGTCCCGCCCCCGCCCCGGTTCCGCCTGGGGGCGCTGCGCCACCGGAACTACCGCATCTTCATCGGCGGCCAGTTCCTCTCCCTGGTCGGAACCTGGATGCAGTCGGTGGCCCAGGGATGGCTCGTCCTCCAGCTCACCGACTCCCCGTTCCAGGTCGGGCTCGTCACGACCCTCGCATCGCTCCCGGTCCTGCTCTTCACCCTGCCCGGCGGGGTGCTGGCCGACCGGATGGACAAGCGGCGG
>DATIBS010000144.1:0-13462 GCA_035457305.1 Gemmatimonadales bacterium | reverse complement strand
CCGAGCCCGATCACGATGAGCGGGGTGGCGCGGAGCAGGGTGGCGGAGGTGAAGGCGTACCAGGAGCCGAACGCGCCGCGCCACATGGCACCGAGTGCCGTGGCGGGGTCGTAGCCCGCGAGGGCGAGGCCGGCGGCGAGGAGCACGAGGCCGGCGGCCAGGGCCAGGGCCGAGATGGTCAAAGGTCGAAGGTCGAAGGTCGAAGGAGGATTCACGGGCGTGCTCATGCGTCCTTCGACCTCTGACCTTCGACCTTCGACCCCACCATCACCCGCCCCACTTCCTCCCGGCCCGCCCCGGCCCCCATCTCCACCAACCGCCCACCGGTCATCACCACCACCCGCGTGGCGAGCTCGCTCACCTCGTCGAGGTCGCTCGAGTGGAAGAGCACCGCCGCGCCCCTGGCGGCCACCGCGCGGAGCTCGGCGTGGACCGCCTCGGTGGCCGCGATGTCCAGGCCGCGGGTCGGATTCTCGGCCACCACCAGCGCCGGTCCGGCCGCCAGCGCCCGGGCGACTACCAGCTTCTGCTGGTTCCCGCCGCTCAGCGCCCGCGCCGGCGCGTCGGGCCCCGGAGCGCGGACATCGTGTTCCCGGAGCAGCGCCGCGGTGCGTTCCCGCGCCACCCGCCAGCGCATCAGGCCCCCGGCGCTCCACCCCGGGCGGTCCGCCAGGCCGAGGGCCGCGTTCTCCGTCAGGGAGAAGTCGGGGAGCAGGGCCTCCGTGGTCCGGTCCTCCGGTATCAGCACCGCGCTGCCGGCCCGGTCGATGGCGCCGGTCGCGTGGGGCAGCACCCCCGCCGCTGCGCGCAGCAGCTCGCGCTGGCCGTTGCCCTCGACCGCCGCCACCCCGACGATCTCGCCGGCGCGCACCGTGAGGGCGACCTCCCGCACGCCAGGGCCGCGGCCGGCCTCCGGCCGCACGGTGACCTGGTCGAGCCGCAGGACGACGGCGGGGCCGACGGACGGCGGGAGGGCGGGGCGGCGGGGCGGCTCGGCGCCAAGCATTGCCCGGGCGAGCGAGTCCCGGGTGTGCTCCGCGGCGGGGCCCGTGAGCGTGACCCGCCCGGCGCGGAGCACGGTGACGCGGTCCGCCGCGGCGAGCGCCTCGCCGAGCTTGTGAGTGATCAGCACCACCGCGCCACCCTCGCGGGCGAAGCCGCGGATGATGCCGAGGAACTCCTCCACTTCCGCCGGCGCGAGGACACCGGTGGGCTCGTCGAGCAGCAGCACGCGCGCGCCGGGCGCCAGCGCCTTCACGATCTCCAGCCGCTGGCGGAGGGACACCGGCAGCGTCTCCGCGCGGGCGTCCGGGTCCAGCGGCAGGCCGAGACGGGCGCCAAGCTCCGCCACCCGCCGGGCATTGTCGCGCGGCCATGCCGGCCAGCCGGCGCCGAGCGCCACGTTCTCCGCCACGGTGAAGGCCGGCACCGAGGTGAAGTGCTGGTGCACCATCCCGATCCCGAGCCGGCGCGCGTCGCGCGGAGAGCGGATCGCCACCGGACGCCCGTCCATCGCGACGGTGCCCGCATCCGGTGCCACGAGACCGTAGGCCACGTGCATCAGCGTGGACTTGCCCGCCCCGTTCTCCCCGAGGAGCACGTGCACCTCGCCGGCGGCGACGACAAGATCCACCGCATCGAGGGCGGTGATGGGCCCGAACCTCTTCGTGATGGCGGAGAGGGAGAGGACTGGGGAGCAGGGAGCGGGGAGCGGGGGGCGGGAGCTCACCTGCCGGTCGGCAGATCGAAGAAGGTCCACGGGAGCCCGAACGAGTGGCCCAGTTTCTCCGCCAGGGCCTTCACCCCCATCGTCTCGGTGGCGTAGTGGCCCCCGTAGAGCACGTTGATCCCGCCCTCCATCGCGTCGAACCAGGTGTGGTGGGTGCCCTCGCCGGTGATGAAGGTGTCGCACCCCGCGTCGCGGGCGGCCGCGATCATCATCCCGGCGCCGCCGGTGATGATCCCGACCCGTCGGCACCGCTCCGGCCCGCCGGGGATCACCTGCACCCGTCCGCCGAGCAGGCGACGGAAGCGGTCGGCGAGGTCGTCCCGCGCGAGGTCCACCGTGCCCAGGACGCCGATGTTGACGCCGTGGTACTCGCCCCACCACTTCTCGACCGGGATCCCGAGCTGGGCGGCGAGCACCGGGTTGTTGCCCACCTCGGGATGCAGGTCCAGCGGGTTGTGGGCGGAGTAGACCGCCACGTCGCCGCGAATGGCGGTGGCGAGCCGGCGGTATCGCCGGCCGGTGAGCGCGAGGTTCCCGTCCCAGAAGAGGCCGTGGTGCACCAGCAGCAGCGTTCCGCGGCCCTTCGCGGCCGCGTGCTCGATCGACGCCTGGCTCGCGTCCACGGCGGCGACGATGCGCTCGACCGACCCGGCATTCTCGACCTGGAGCCCGTTGAGCGCGCGGTCGCTGTCGGGAATCTCCGCGATGCGGAGGTACGCGTCGAGGTGGGACGTGATGTCGGCGAGGTTCATGGGCGGCTGGGACGGCTGGGACGGCTCGGCGGAGGGAGCCGCGGGGTTGAGGATGCCCGAGTCGGGGAGGCGTTCGCGGGGCAACGGCCACCGCGCCAGCCGCGCTCAGGCGCCCGGGACCCTCGCGGCTCCCGACGATACTACAGCACCGCCGCCGGCCTGACCATCGGCGGCGACGATCGAGTCCCGCGCGCGCTCGACCAGCCCCCACACCGAATCCGCCACCGCCCCGCGCGCCCGCGGATTGAGCTCGAGCCGGATCACCCCACTCGCGAGCCCGAAGCTCTCCACCTTCGGCGTGAAGCGTCCCTCCTTCACCTCCCGCGCCACCGCCAGGAGGGCCCGCGGGAGGTCGATGACCGCGGAAGCCACCACGCGGTCGGGCACCAGGGCCGACTGGTCGGCGTTGGCGCCGAAGATCCACGTTCCGGGCGTCTCCCGCACCGCCTGGAAGACCCCGAGCGCCGCGGCGTCGGCATTGTGGTGGAACACGTCGGCGCCGGCGCGCATCAGCGCCAGCGCCGCCTCGCGGCCCGCCGCCGCGTCGTCGAAGTTGTTGAGGTAGGTGTACCGGCTCTCCACCCCGGGATGCGTGACCGCGGCGCCCGCCGCCCAGGCCTCGTAGGCCGCCTTGATCGGCGGAAGCTCGATGCCCCCCACGAAGCCGATCGTGCCGGTGCGGGTGAGTGCGCCCGCCACCATCCCGGCGAGGTAGCTCGCCTCGTGCAGCCGGAAGATCAGCGGGGCGACCCGTCCCGCGACCCGCTCGCCCGAGGTGATGATGAAGACGGTGTTCGGATGGTCGGCGGCGACGCGCTCGGCCGCGCCCTGGAACTCGAAGCCGTGGCCGAAGACCACGGCGTATCCCTCGGTGGCGTAGGTGCGGAGCGCCTCCTCCTGCTCCGCGGGCGTCCGCGCCTCCACGTGGCTCACCGCGGCCCCCAGCGAGTCGCGGACCTGCCCGAGCCCCTCGTATGCCCCGGCATTCCACGCCGCGTCCGCGATCGACCCCGGCGTCACCAGCGCCACCCGGAATCCCTCCGCCTGCCCGCCCCCACCCCCGCCGCACGCCGCCGCCACCGCCGCAAGGAGCGCGGGGAGGAGGCGGCGCATGCCCAGCATCAGGACTCGGACCAGGCCGGGAGCTGTTCGTCGCTCCGCGCCGATGTCGCCAGCCGGCGCTCGGCGGCCTCGCCCATCTTGATCTCGCCGTTCACCTGCCCGCCCTCGACCACCAGGATCCGGGTGGTGTGGATGTCGCCGGCGATGACGGCGGTCGCCTGCACCTCGACCCGTTCATCCGCGTGGATGGTGCCGCGCACCGCGCCGCCCACCACCGCCTCCCGGGTGTGCAGGTCGCCGTCGATGGTGGCGCCGGGGGAAACGAGGATCTGGGTCCCGGCGCGAATGGTGCCGCGGACGGCGCCCTCGATCTTGATCACGCCCTCGGTCTCGAGGTCGCCGGTGATCGTCATGTCCTTCCCGATGATCGACACCGCGGTCGGCTCGCCCCGGCGGCGCTGCGGCTCGGGGGTGCCGCCCTCGCGGGCGGGAGTGGAGGAGGAGAAGATCGCCATCAGTGCCTGTCCTCTCGCACGAAGGTGAGCGGATCCAGCGGCCGGTCGCCGCGACGGACTTCGAAGTGGAGGTGCGGCGCGGTCGAGCGCCCGGTGTTGCCCGACAGCCCGAGGACCGCCCCCCGCGGCACGGTGTCGCCCACCGCCACCGTCAGGCGGGAGAGGTGCCCGTACATCGTCCGGAGGTCGCCGGGGTGCTGGAGGATGACGTGCAGGCCGTAGACCGGATCGGGCGCGGCGAGCAGGACCACTCCGCCCCCGGCGGCACGCACCACCTGCCCCACGGCCACCGCAATGTCGATGCCTGCGTGCTGCTCGTCATCCCCGTTGGCGGCGATCGCCCCCCGGGTCAGGTACCCCTGCTCGTCGAGCGGCCACCGGTCCGGCTCCGAGGAACCCCGGCCCCCGGCGGACCCGGGCCCGGGCGCCGGGACCCGCAGCACTGGCGCGGCCAGCAACGGCGCGGCCGGCCCGGCAGCGGCGGCCTGGGCCGAGTCGGTCAGCCCCATCAGGTCGCGAACCCGGCGGTACCTCGCCTCGGCGCTGTCGAGTGCCGCGGCCAGGTCCTGCACCCGGGCATTCTCGGCCTCGAGCTCGGCGATCCGGCCCCGGAGGAGCGGCACTGACCCGGCGGCCCGCAAGATCGGGACGTAGAATGCCACGCCTGCCAGGAGCCCCAGTGCGACCACGATGGCGCTCCCCACCGCGGCGCGGAAGACCCAGACCGGCAGCCGCCACGAGCGGCTGGCCGAGGCGTCGTCGGTGTGGATCATCACCGTGACGCGCCGGGGGCTCCGCGGGCTCATCCGTCGTAGGGCCGGCCGAGGATGATCTCGAGCAGCCGGGCGAGGTCGTCGTGGCTGTAGTAGCTGATCGCGAGCGTGCCGCGGCCCTTCCGCTTGGCGGTGAGGCGGACGTCGGTGCCCAGGTGCTTGCGGAGCGCGTCCTCCACCCGCCGTGCCTCGGCGCTCTGGGCGGTGAGCGGGGAGCGGGGAGCGGGGAGCAGGCCCTTCCGCTTCCCAACGCGCGCCACGCGGTCCTCGAGCTCCCGCACCGACCAGCCGTGCTGCACGGCGGCGGCGGCCATCTTCGCGAGGGCCTGCCCGTCCTCGAGGCCGAGGAGCGCGCGACCATGGCCCGCCGAGAGCGACCCGTCCTCGAGCATCCCCTGCACCTTCTCCGGGAGCTTGAGGAGGCGGAGGGTGTTGGCCACGAGCGGGCGGCTCTTGCCCACCAGCCGGGCGACCTCTCCCTGCGGCAGGCCGAACTGGTCCTGCAGCCGCTGGTAGCCCCGCGCCTCGTCGATCGGGGTGAGCTGGTCGCGCTGCAGGTTCTCGATCAGGGCGAGCGTGAGGAGGGTCCGGTCGTCGGCCTCCTTCACCACCGCGGGGATCCGGGTCCAGCCCAGCCTCGTGGCGGCACGCCAGCGGCGCTCGCCCGCGATCAGCTGCCAGCGGCCCTCGCCGTGCGGCCGTACCACCACCGGCTGGAGCAGCCCCGACGCCTCGATCGAGGCGGCCAGCTCGGCGAGCGCCTCGTCGTCCCACCGCTGCCGCGGCTGGAAGGGGTTGGGCTCGACCGCCGTGATGGGGAGCTCGCGGAGCAGCCCCTCCTTCTGGGCCTCCTCCTTCGAGATCGGGCCGAGCAGGGCCTCCAGCCCGCGGCCCAGCCGCCGCTGCCCCCCGCCGCCGGTGGCCGTCACCCGGCCGCCTCCGCGGCGGCGCGTGCCTCGCCGGCGCCCTCGATCCGGCGCATCAACTCCTGCGCCACCGCGAGGTAACTCTTGGCCCCCACCGACTGCGCGTCGTAGAGCAGGATCGGCTGCCCGAAGCTCGGTGCCTCCGCCAGCCGCACGTTTCGCGGGATCACCGTGCGGAAGACCTTGGCCCCGAAGTACTCCTTGGCGTCGGCGGCCACCTGGCGGCAGAGGTTGAGCCGGGAATCGTACATCGTGAGCAGCACGCCGTCGATCGCCAGCGCCGGGTTGAAGTTCTGCTGCACGAGGCGCACGGTGTTGAGCAGCTGGGAGATCCCCTCCAGCGCGTAATACTCGCACTGGATCGGGATGATCACGCCGTCGGCGGCGGTGAGGACGTTGAGGGTCAGGAGCCCGAGCGACGGGGGGCAGTCGATCAGGACGTAGTCGTAGTTGGCCTCGACCTGCGCCAGCGCGCGGCGGAGTGCCGTCTGCCGCCCCTCCTGGTCCACCAGCTCGATCTCGGCCGCGGCCAGGTCCTGGGTGGCGGGGAGGACGTCGAGGAAGGGCAGGGTGACGCCGCGGGCGATCGCGTCGGCCGTCGGCTGGCCCTCCACCACCGCCTCGTAGACCGTGGGGCCCAACGCCTCGCGCACCACCCCCACCCCGCTCGTGGCGTTGCCCTGGGGATCGGCATCGACCAGCAGCGTCTTCCGCTCCGCGATCGCGAGCGACGCGGCGAGGTTGACGGCCGTCGTGGTCTTCCCGACGCCGCCCTTCTGGTTCGCGATGGCGAGGATGCGGGCCATGCCCCTGCCGGGGAGGGAGAATGGGGACGGGCCCCAGTCGTAGGAATCACAACAATATAGACGGGGAACGGGGAGCCGGGAGCAGGTCGCCTGGGCCTTTCACTGCCTGGGTCTGCCCGACCGGTCGCCGTGACGGCGCCCCGGGCCAAGTGCCCGGGGGACTGTAGCTTACACGTCGACTGTATGGAGAATGGCGCGAAACTGGCGCGATGATGTCGTTACTGTGGCCCCGTCCCCTGGGCACCGCTCGGGCAGCGGGGTCGTACGGTACCCGGCACCCGGGACAACTGCCTACGCCACCAGTTCGAACACCCGGCCATCGGGATCGGTGAACCGGACGACCTTCCTCCCCGTCGGGTCTTCCCAGACCCCGGTGTTGGGGACCCGGGCCGCCGCGAGGATCCCTGCCGCCCGGTGGAGTTCGTCCGGACCGGTGCAGCCCAGGGTGAAGACGTCGGTCGAATCGGCACCGCAGATCGCCATCCCCGGCTGCTCCCGGAGCTCGAGCTCGCTTCCGCCGGCGCGGACGTAGGTCCGGCGCCCGTGTACCGCGACGGGAAGGCCGAGCACTTCACCGAAGAGCCGGAGCGAGGAGCGGAGGTCGCGCACCCGGAGCACGATGCGGGCGAGGCCGGACAGACCGACGGCACGACGGGATGACGGAACGACGGGACGGTAGACGGTGCCGGGCAGTGGAGTGGGGCAGGCGGTCATGACCGGGCTCCTTCTGGATGGCTGGATGGATGCATGGCTGGATGGCCGGCCGCCCCGTTCCCCGTCCCTACCCGCCCCGCTCGATCCACCAGAGCCGCGAGGAGCCCGAAGAGGCTTCCCCAGGCCCGGCGGAGTTCGGCGGGGGCCACGCCACGGTCGCCTTCGGCGAGCACGTCGAGCAGCGCGTCGCGGATCATCGGGTACTCGCTCGCGAGTGGGCCGAACTCCTGGAAGCGCCGCGCGATTCTGGCGAGTGCCGGCACCAGCTCATCGTCCGAGCCGGTGGCGGCGATGGCCTGGTCGAGTTCGACCAGCAGGCCGTCGCGCTCCGCCGCGAGGTCGAGGCAGGTGAAGCGGGCGGCGGTCCGCGGCGACACGGCCCCGAGCCGTGCACGGAACCGGAGGACCGCCGCCTCCCGTCCGGGCGCCAGGCGTGCCCAGCTCTCCCGGACGAGGGTTGCGTGCGAGGGGATCAAGGCCAGTACGGCAGGTTGAGTTCCTTGGTCACGCCCGAGATGAAGATCACGCCGCTCTTGTAGGCGTCCTGACCGACCTCCGGGGTCGACCACACGCCGACGTCGTAGCAGCCGGTCGGCACTTCCATCACCTGCGAGGTCCCGCCCTCGATCGGGTCGGAGCCGATCAGGTTCGTGCCGAACGACCCGACGCCGCAGAGCCGGATCTTCACCGCCGCGATGACGTCGGTGGTCTGGTTGTTGATCTTCAGCATCGCCGGCTGCTCCTCGGGCGGAGGCGGCGGGTCGGACGGGCCGGTGGACCCGTTGTCGTCCCCCCCGCAGGCGGCGGTGGCGAGGGCGAGGACGGTGGCCGCGGCCAGGAGGGCCTTGCGGAGGCGGAAGGGAGCGAAGTGCGCCATTGGTCGATCTCCTCACTTGGGGTGGCGGGCGGCGGACCCTCCGTCGCCCGGCGTGCGTCCGACCGGACTGGCCGTGACGCGCCCCAACGGTAGATTCGGCCGTCACCGGGGAGTCCCTCGGTTCTCTCCCCGGGAATCACCCGGAAATCACCTGAGCTAACGTGTTGCGGATTCGCGTGTTGGGTGGGCTGTTCGTGGAGCGGGACGGCCGGGTGCTGTCCGGCGCCGCCGCCCAGCCGCGCCGGCTCGCCGTGCTGGCGCTCCTCGCCCGGGCCGGCCAACGGGGGGTGACGCGCGACAAGCTCCTCGGCGTTCTCTGGCCCGATCAGGAGGAGGAGAAGGGCCGGCGAGCGCTCACCCAGGCGCTCTACGCCCTGCGGCAGGAGCTCGGCAGCGAGGAGGCGATCGCCGGGGCGAAGGACCTCCGGCTCGACCCCGCGCTGGTGGCCAGCGACGTCGGCGACTTCACCCAGGCGCTGGCCGAGGGGCGGACGGAGGAGGCGATCTCCTTCTACGAGGGTCCGTTCCTCGACGGCTTCCACCTGAGCGGCGCGGAGGAGTTCGAGCGCTGGGTGGAGCAGGAGCGCCAGGCGCTGGCCCACGACTTCGCCGAAGGGCTGCGCACGCTCGCCCTGGCCGCGGGGGAGCGCGGGGACGGCGACGCGGCGGTGCGCTGGTGGAAACGCCTGGCCGCGCAGGACCCGCTCGACCCCCGCACCTCGCTGGCGCTGATGCGGGCGCTGGTGGCCGCCGGCGACGCGCGCGGCGCGCTGCAGCACGCGCGCATCCACGAGCTGCTGCTCCAGGAACACCTCGACCTCCCGCCCGACCGGGAGGTGACGGCACTGGCGGCGGAGATCAGGTCGGGGCTGGAGGGCGGAGCGGGCGGCGGGGAACGAGCAGCGGAGGGGGGAGTCGCGATTCGGGAGTCGCGGGCCCGGACCGGCGGCCAGCAACCGCCAGCCCCCGACCCGCAACCCTCCGCTGCCGGGCAGGCTTCGGCGTCTCGCGACCCGCAATCCGCCGGTGCCGAGCAGGAGTCGGCGACTCTCGACTCGCGACTCGCGACTCCCGGTCCGGCACCGGGCCCGGGGCCCTCTCCCGCGTGGCGCCCCCCCGCGCCGCCAGGCGGGATGCCGGCCCTCCCCGGCGACGAGCCCGCCCGCCACCACGGTTCCGCCGATCCCCTGGTCTGGGCCGCCGGCGTGGCGGTCATCGTGGCCGCGATCGCCCTGGTCATCACGCTCGGCCGGCGCGCGCGGGAGGAGCCGCTGGCCGACCCCTCACGCGTGGCCGCGGCCGCGGCGGCGATCCGCGGCGACAGCACCCCGGTCGTCGTGGTGGGGCGCATCAGCGACTACACCGGCCAGGACCTCGCCGCCGCCCTCGGCGACATGCTCGGCACCAACCTCGCGCGCGCGCCCCAGATCTGCATCCTCAGCACGGCGCGGATGTACGAGCTCCTGCGCGACCGGCGCGACACCAGCGCCGCGGCCATCCTCACCGCGGCACGGAGTGCCGGGGCCACCGAGCTGCTCGAGGGTTCGCTCTACGACCGGGGCGGCACGCTCCGGCTCGACCTCCGCCGCCTCGAGCTCGCCACCGGCGACGTGCGTGAGGCATGGACCGTCGAGGGCCCCGATGCCTTCGCACTGGCGGACAGCGCCACGGCCCGGTTCATCAAGGCGCTCGGGCTCCCCGCCCTCGGCTCGCTCGCCGAAGTCACGACCAGCTCCATCGACGCGTGGCGGGCCTACGAGGCGGGGCTCCGGCACTTCTACGCCGGCGAGTACGGGCCGGCGGAGGAGCGCTTCACCCAGGCGAGCCTCCGCGACCCGCAGTTCGCGATGGCGCAGTACTACTATGCCCAGTCCACGAACGACCAGCGGGTCCGCGTCCAGCGGCTCGCGACCGCCCGCGACCTCGCGGCGCGCGCCTCCGAGCGGGAACGCCTCCTCATCACCGCGGCATGGGCGGAGGGGAACAGCGACCCGTCGCTCCGGGCGGTGGCGGAGACGCTCACCACCCGGTACCCCGCGGAGCTGGAGGGCTGGGTCTACCTGGCCCAGGGACTGCTCAACGACGGCGAGTACGTGGCCGCCCGCGACCCGCTGCACCGCGTGCTCCAGGCCGACACCGCGGGCATCGCCACCGGGGCGCCCAACTGCGTCGGGTGCCGCGCGCTCTTCTACCTCGCCGGCACGTACGACTTCGCCGATTCGATCCTGGGCGTCACCCGCATGGGCCGGCTCTGGACCCGGCTGCAGCCGGACGCCGCGGCGGCCTGGCGCCTCCTCGCCACCGCCTACGTGCGCTCGGAGCGCTACCGCGAGGCCCACGCCGCGCTGGCCCGCTCCGAGTCCGCCCACCCCTCCGACATGCAGCCCGCGGCCGAGATCGCCCGCACCGGCTTCTACATCTACGAGGAACGCTGGGACAGCGCGCTGGCGACCCTCGCGCCGCTGGTGGGGCGCGGCGGGCCGATGGACCGGGCGTGGGCGCGGTGGTGGCGGAGCTACGTGGCGCGGAACCTGGGCCGGTTCGGCGAGGCGCTGGCGGAGGCGCGCCAGTTCCGCGAGCTGATGCGGCGCGGCGACCCGCCGGGGCCCGGCGAGGCGGAGCCCGAGGCGGCGCTGGTGGGCGTGGCCCTGTTCGAGGCCGGCGACCCGCGCGGATCGGCGGCGCTGTTCGATTCCGTGTCCCGCTACGGGTGGCCCCAGGGCGGGGAATCCCAGCGGGCCCGGCACCGCACCTGGAACCTCGCCCACCGCGCGACGGCGCTCGCCGCCCTGGGGGACACGGCATCGCTGCGAGAGTTGATAGTTACGATCCGGGAGTCGGGGCGGGGGAGCGGGCTCGAGCGGGACCGCCGGCTGCACCACTATGTCGCGGGACTGCTCTGGAAGGCGCGCGGCCGGCGCGACAGCGCCATCGCCGGGTTCCGCGCCACACTGTACGCGCCGGGCGTGAGCTACACCCGGGCCAACCTCGAGCTGGGACGCGCCCTCCTCGAGGAGGGGCGGGCGATGGAAGCGGTGCGGGCGCTGCAGCCGGTGATCCGCGGCGGCCTCGAGGGGCCGGGGCTCTACGTCATCCGCACCGAGGTCCGCGGCCTCCTCGGCGAGGCCTGGCTCCGGGCCGGCAACGCGGATTCCGCGCGGGTGCACCTGCGCCAGGCAGCGGCCAACTGGGAGAATGGGGAGCCCCGCGCCAAGGCCGAGTCGGTGCGCTGGCGGGGGCTGCTCGATCGGCTGCCTAGCAGGTAAGTGGCTGTGGTATAATTAGTTATGATATGAAGTCTTACAAGTGTTCCACGTGAAACTCCCCAGACTTTCATCGCGGAGCCGCGGAGCAGCTGCGGGCGACAGCGGGGCCTTCTGTACTGCATTCACCGCAGAGGCGCAGAGAGCGCAGAGATCTTGGGACGATTTTGCCCCGCCCCGCCCCGAACAGCTTCAAGGGGTGGGGCGGGGCAAGCTACATCATCGCAGTTGTGGTTCTCCGCGCACTCTGCGCCTCTGCGGTGAAACTCCGCGGCGCTCCGGGTCCCCGGCGGTGAACCCGGAGTTTCACGTGAAACAGGACCCTACCGCCGCTTGAGGACCTCCATGACCAGCGCCTGGAGGTCCGCCGGGGAGACCCCCGGAATCCGCCCCGCCTGGCCGAGCGTGGCCGGCTGCTGTGCCGCCAGCTTCTCCCGGGCCTCCCAGGAGAGCGACCGGAGGGCCGGGTAATCGAGTCCCTCCGGCAGCCTGAACCCGTCCATTCGGGCCAGGCGCCCGGCCCGCTCCCGCTCCCGCACCAGATAGCCCCCGTACTTGAGCTCCACGTCCGCCCACTCCGTGTCCCCCTCCAGGCCCGCCGCGGCGAGGAGGGGTTCGAGCGGGACCGTCGGGCGCCGAGCCAGTTCGGAAACCCGCACCGGCTCAGCGATCTGCGCGCTGCCCAGATCCGCGAGCACCGGATTCGCCTCCTCCGGCGTGATCGCGCTGGCACGCGCCAGCTCGAGGGTCCGATCCTCCCGCTCGAGCCGCTCGTGGGCCATGCGCCGCTCCTCCTCGGTCAGAAGCTCGAGCCGCTCCGCCAGGGGCAGCAGGCGCCGCAGCGCGTTGTCCTGGCGGAGGAGGAGCCGGTACTCGGCCCGCGACGTAAAGAGCCGATAGGGCTCATCGACCCCGCGGGTGACCAGGTCGTCGGCCAGCACCCCGATCAGGCCCTCGTCCCGGCCCAGCCGGACCGGCTCCGCCCCCAGCGCGGCCGCGGCGGCGTTGAGCCCGGCCAGTACCCCCTGACCGGCGGCCTCCTCGTAACCGGTCGTCCCGTTCACCTGCCCGGCGAGGAAGAGCCCGGGGATCGCCCGCACTTCCAGACCAGCCGTGAGCTGAGTTGGCGGGAAGTAGTCGTACTCGATGGCGTAGCCCGGGCGGGTCATCCGCGCCCCCTCCAGACCGGGGATGGTCCGGAGGAAGGCCTCCTGGATCGGGGGCGGGAGCGAGGTGGAGAGTCCGTTCACGTACACCTCGTCGGTGTCGAGCCCCTCCGGCTCGAGGAAGACCTGGTGCCGTTCCGCCGCCGGGAACTTCACCACCTTGTCCTCCACCGACGGGCAGTACCTCGGCCCCCGTCCGCTGATCGCCCCTCCGTAGAGCGCCGATTGGGCGAGGTGCCGCTCGATGATCTCCCGCGTCTCGGCGGTGGTCCAGGTGAGCCAGCATGGCACTCGGCCCGGGGCCGCGCCCGACTCGAAATGGGAGAACCGGCCCGGCCGAGGATCCCCGTCCTGCCTGTCGGTCCGCTCGTACGCCACCGTGCGTCCATCCAGCCGTGGCGGGGTCCCCGTCTTGAAGCGTCCGACCATAAGTCCTTGGTGTTCAAGTACTTGCGCAAGTTCCACCGAAGCCGCATCCCCCGCCCGCCCCGCGGCGATCCGCGTGGTCGTTCCCAGGTGGATCTGTCCCCGGAGAAACGTGCCCGCGGTGAGCACCACCGCGCGCGCCTCGACCACCGAGCCGTCCAGCGTGGTCACGCCTGCGACCGTGCCACCGCGGAAGAGGAAGCCGCCCACCGTGCCCTCGCGAAGCTCGAGACCGTGACGGGACTCGAGCAGCGCGCGTACCGCAGCGCGGTAGAGCGCCCGGTCGCATTGCGCGCGCGGCGACCAGACGGCGGGCCCTTTCGAGCGGTTGAGCATCCGGAACTGGATCGTCGCGCGGTCCGCCGCGCGGCCCATGACGCCGCCGAGCGCATCCACTTCACGCACGACCGTCCCCTTGGCGATCCCGCCGATGGCGGGATTGCAGGACATCTG
>DATIBS010000143.1:0-4299 GCA_035457305.1 Gemmatimonadales bacterium | reverse complement strand
CAGTGGCTGTTCTCTGCGCCCTCTGCGCCTCTGCGGTGAATCCCCTCAGGGCGTCGGCGCCTCGGGGCGGTGCCGCACCACGAAGAGCCCTTCCCGCATCGAGGTCACCACGATCGTCCCGCTCGGGAAGTAGGGGTAGTTGCTCCATGACCCCGCGAAGCCCGGGGTGTTGTCCCCGAAGGGCACCGTGTCGAAGTATCCCACCTCCACCGGGTGCGCCGGGTCGATGATGTCGATCACCCGGAGGCCGCTCACGTAGTTCGACTCGAACATGTAGCGGCCGCGGATGTAGAGGTTGTGGTCCGAGGCCGAGTTGGTCCCGAGGTACTCGGTGAGCACGACCGGGTCGTCGAGGTCGGTCACGTCGTACACCACCGTCCGGGTGCGCGGCACGGTGCCGGCGATCTCGTCACCCTCGTCGTTCACGAAGAAGTACTTCTGGTCGTCCGACAGCCACCCCTGGTGGGTGTAGGCGTTGTTGGGATGCGAGACCCGCGACAGTGACCTGGGCGCCGCCTTGTCGGTCACGTCGGCGATGCCGAGCGCGGTCTCCGAGGAGTTGAAGCAGATCTCCCGGCCCTGGTACGGCGCGTCCGGGCCCCGGTAGGTGACGCACTGCGAGTCGTGCGTGCCGCCGGTGCCGCGGTTGCCGGTCTGCGGGTCGGCGTAGCAGCCGGCGAACTTCGGGACCTTCGGATCGCGGATGTCGATCATGTGGAGCGCACCGCCGCAGGTCTCGCCGCCCATCGAGCTGGACACGGCGTAGGCGTACCCGGTCGCCTCGTTGATGACGATGTTGTGTGCGCTGTGGATGTTGTGGTAGACCGTGTCGGGCACGAGCCGCGCCGGCATCGTGGTCACGCCGCGGAGCCGGGTGAGGTCGAAGACCTGCATCCCGTGCGGCCCCGCGCCGTCCGACACGATGTAGGCGTGGTCCTTGTACACCTTGATGTCGCGCCAGAGGTTGGGCCGCGCGCCCTCGGTGAGCGGGACCTCGGCCACGTAGACCGGGTTGGAGGGGTCGGTCACGTCCACGAACGCGGTGCCGTCCATCCGGCCCACGAGGGCGTATTCCCGCTTGGTCTGCGGGTCGGTCCAGCCCCAGATGTCATTGAGCATGATGCCGCGCGGGGCGCCGAGCTCGCGGGTGGGGATGAACGAGAGCAGGTCCACCTGCTGGCACTTGAAACCCGCGATGTCGCCGCCGGCCGCGTCGCACTTGCGCTCGCTCCCGGTGAGGCGCGGGAGCCCGGACATCTCGTCCACCATCTGCCCGCGCTCCTTCCACGCGCCGGCCTCCTTCCCGTAGGTCCAGGCGCGACCCTCGAAGAAGTCGGTGAACGGCGCGCCCAACACGGCGAGGTCGGCCGAGGCGGCCCCGGCCTGGCCGAAGAGGCCGGCGAGGCCCACCGTCTGCACCTCGAGCCGCTGGACCTCGCCCCAGGCGCCGTTCGCCTCGCGGAAGACCAGCACCGTGCCGCTCCCGCCGCGCGCCATCGGCGCGCCGACGAGCAGGTCGCCGCCGGCCGGGATGATCGAGAACCCGGTCATCATCGGACCCTGCACCTCGGCGGGCACGAGCCGTGCCGCCTCGACCCAGCCCGAGCCCTCGCGCCGGAAGCGGAGCACCGCCCCCGCGGCGCGCGCAGTCCCGGGCGCGCCCACCCAGAGGTCGTCCCCGGCGAGGAGCAGGCTCATCCCGAGGCTCCGGACCGTCGTGTCCGCGCTCGTGATCGTGCCGGACGCCGTCAGCGTGCTCCCGGCCACGTCGTACGCCCACACCCGTCCGGGCAGGCCGGGGCCGCCGCCGAAGCCACCCGCCGCCCCCGGGGCCGCCACCGCCGCGCGGCGCGCGTCCAGCGCCACGGCCGCGCCGAAGTGGCCGGCACTGTCCCGGTCCCGCGGCTCGAGCGAGTGGACGATGGTGTAGTCATTCCCCTTCCGTCCGAGGAAATAGGCGGCCCCCCGCCCGTGGTCCCGTCCCGGTGCCCCGACGAGGAGACCCTGCGGGCTCAGCGCCAGCGCGGCGCCGAAGCGGTCGCCCTCGGCGGCGTCGGGGAGCCCGAAGCGCGCCATCTGGCGCCACCCGGTACCGGCCCGCTCGAAGACGTAGACCGCGCCGCGCTTCGCCGCGCTGGGCGCGCCCACGACGAGGTAGTTGCCCTGCGCCGAGAGCGCCGCACCGAAGGCGTCGCCCACTTCCGCGTCCGCCGCCTGGAGCGTGCCGGCCGCCACCCACTCGCTGCCGGCGCGACGATAGACGTAGACCGCACCGGGCGCGGCCGAGGGCATCGGGAAACCCTGCACCGCCGCGGTGCGCCCCACGAAGAGCAGGTCGTCCGACATCGCCACCGCGGAGGCGTAGCCGATCGCGGCGCCCGCAGTGCCGTCGGGCGCGGTCTGCGCGGCGGCAGGGACGGCGAGGGACAGGACGAAGGCGAGGGAGACGGCCGGAAGTCGCATCGGAACCGGACCTATGGCTTCGGGGGTACTGGGAAGGACGGGCGAATCTACCGGGAAGTTTCCCGGTCGGCCAGCACGGCGCTGCTACCGCCGGGCCACCACCCAGGCGCCGACCACGCCGAGTCCGGCCACCCGCACCACCGGGCCGAGCTCGGGGAGCCCCCACGCCCTCCCGATGTCGGGGCCGGCGAACCAGTAGTAGAGCGCCGCGGCGGCGGCCGCGCAGGCCGGGACCAGCGCGGCGGACGGCAGCCGGAACCCGACGGCGAGGGCGAGCATCACGAGCCAGCTCAGCGCCCCCAGGGCCAGGAAGAGCGCCGCGGTCGCCATCGGGTGCGGCGCGAGGACGGGCGCGAGCCCGTACGCCGCCACCAGCCCGGGAAACGCCGCCGCGAAGGCGCCGAATGGCTCACGGAGCCAGGCCCGGGTGCGTCGGGCCGGGCCGAGCACCTGGGCGACCGCCTTCCGGCCGGCCAGGTCGAGGCATCCGCGCGTAGTGCAGACGGTGCACGGCTGGCAGCGCGGGTTGCCCGGCGCGACGAACGGCGCCTGGCCGTACAGCCGCTCCACGGGGAGCACCGGGCAGAGTCCGTTGCAGAAGCCCGCCTTCCGCTCGCCGCGGCGGCCAAGGGCCCAGGCGGCGAGCCCCGCCCCGGCCACGAGCGCCAGGGTGGCGGCGGCGCTCTCGTTGAGGAGCAGGCGACGAGCCGGCAGGAGCAGGAGCAGGAGGGCGATGCCGGCGGCGTTCGCCCGGGCGATCGCGACGTGATGGGCGCGCTGGCCGGCGGAGGCGTGGATCGTGGCGAGGGCTCGCGACGACGCCGGCGGGGCCGGAGCGACCGGTCGCTCTTCCGATCGACCGGACGACCCCGGCAGGTCGGCCATCAGCCGGGCGCGCCGTTCGGCGGTGCTGAGCGGCGTGACCGGCACGCCGCCCGTGCCGAGCGTGGCGAGCGGACAGATGTTCCGCCAGAGCGCGGGGCTCAGGAGGAAGACGGCGGGGAGGACCGGCACGGCGGCGCTCCACACCACCCGGAGCCCCAGCGCGGGCGCGACGACGAGCGCCACCATGGCCCCGATCAGGCCAAGGAGCGCCGCCGCCTGCGCCACGCGCCAGGTCCGGTTCACTTCGCGTACTTGCAGCTCACCGCGGGGTTGAACATCGCGAAGGTCCCGCTCGGGTTGGGCCGTTCGGTCCAGATGTGGATCGCGAAGACCTCGAGCTTCTCGTTCCGCCCGAGCGGCATGTCGAAGAGCGTCGGCGGCTCGGCGGCGGTCCACTGGGCGATCGGCACGATGTAGTCGACACCGATCAGCTGCATCGAGCCGTCGGCCTGGGGCTCGTACATCAGGAGCTCGGGCTCGAGCGGGTCCACCGTCGTGTCCACGAGGTCCGGGTTGAGCCAGTGGTAGCCCTGCGCGCCCTCGGCCGCCTCGATGCAGCCGACCGGCTGCTGGTGGGCGTAGCCGGCGGCCCTTGCCGCCTCGAAGTCGCGGAACTGCGCGGTGGCCGCCGCCACCTCCTTCACCTTCGCCGCGAGGGCCGGGTCGAGCGGGGCCGCGGCGGCGTGGGCCGCATGGCCGGCCGGGGCCTGGGCAACGGCCGGACCGACGGCCAGCGCGAGGCCGCCGGCCAGCAGGGCCAGGGGTCGGATCACCTTCTGCATCGTGGTCGCTCCTCCGTGGGGGACGGGCCGCGGGTCGTCCGCGGCCCGTGGGAGTATGCGCAGATTCCGGGGGAAACTCGTCAAGGCCCCCCTACGGGATGAGCGGGGGCGGGGTTGCGGGCCGGGGAACGGGGAGCGGGGAGCGGGGAGCGGGGAGCGGGCCTCCCCG
>DATIBS010000142.1:0-5428 GCA_035457305.1 Gemmatimonadales bacterium | reverse complement strand
GGTCCAGCAGCTCGGTCCAGAAGCCGATACCGGAGCCCGTGCCCATCGTGGCGGAGCCGGGATTCACGATTACCGAGAACGACCCGAACGACACCGTGACCGGCACCTGGCCGGACCGCGGCGTCAGCGTGATCTGGATCGGGGGGTTCTGCCCCGGGTTCACGTTGATGACCACCACCCCCTCGTGGGTGATCTCGCCGCCGTCGTCGAACGCCCGGACCGTGATCGTCCGCGAGAGGCCGGGCTTCATTCTGAGGGTGCCGGCGGCCGTCTCGGTCGCGTCGTCCACGACCAGGTTGAAGACCAGGGGGGTGGGGATGTCGGCGGCCGTCACCTCGACGACGAGGGTGGCGATCGGGGTGCCGGCGGTGTAGGCCGTCACCCGGATGCTCGCCAGGTCCAGCTCGGCCGGGCCGGCGGGGCCGCCGCCGCCGTCGCAGGCGGCGATCAGGGCCGCAAACAGTACGGGAACTGCTCGGAACAGTCGCATGGGCCCCTCCTGGGATGCCGGGTAGCCGGGGGGTGGGCGCGGGTACTGGCTGGCCTGCCCCCGATGACTGGAGAACGTGGTTCGGAGGGACGAGCCGCCACGGGGGGGAGGGGCGCTGGGTGGGAGGCGGGACGGCGGGTTGCGGATCCGGGGCGGGGAGGCTCATATAAGCCGATCGGACACGCCCGGCCGGAGGCCCCCCATGCGCGCCCATCTCATCCCGGCGGCGCTCGCCGCCCTGACGGTCACCCCGCTCCGCGCCGCCGCCCAGCAGGACCACGCCCACGCCCAGAAGCTGGGCACGGTGAGGTTCCCGGTGTCGTGCTCGGCCCCGGCCTCCGCGGAGGCGCAGCGCGGCCTGGCCCTTCTCCACCACATGACCTACGAGGCGGCCGCGGAGGCCTTCGCCGGGGCGGTGAAGGCCGACCCGTCCTGCGCGATGGGATACTGGGGCCAGGCGATGAGCTACATCCATCCGCTCTGGACCGATCCGCCGGGACCGGAGAAGTACGCCCGGGGTGCGGCGCTGCTGGACGAGGCGCTCCGGCGGTCCAAGGCGGGGGGCTGGGAGCGGACCTGGATCGAGGCGACCCGGGCGTACTTCGCCGCCGGGCGGGGTGCGCGGGAGGCGCCGAACCTCCAGGCCTTCGCCCGCGGCTGGGAGTCGGCGCACGCCGCGCGGCCCGACGACCCGGAGGCCGCAGCGTTCCACGCGCTCACGCTCCTCCCCACCGCCGATCCGGCCGACAAGACCCATCCGGTGCGCCGGCGCGCCGGCGCGGTGGCGGAGTCGGTGCTGGTGCGGGTGCCCGACCACCCCGGCGCGCACCATTACGTGATCCACGCCTACGACGTCCCCGAGCTCGCGGGCGACGCGGTGCGGGTGGCGCATGCCTACTCCAGCGTGGCGCCGGAGGTGCCCCACGCGCTGCACATGCCGTCGCACATCTTCGTCCGCACCGGGGATTGGGAGAACGTGATCGAGTGGAACCGCCGCTCGGCCGAGGCGGCGCTGGCCCGGCCGGTGGGCGACTCGCTGTCCCTGCATTACCTGCATGCGCTCGACTACCTCGCCTACGGTTACCTGCAGCAGGGCAGGGACGCGGAAGCCCGCCAGGTGGCCGCGACGCTCGCGGCCATCCGCCAGCCGATGCAGGCCGAGGCCGCGGTGCCCTACGCCCTCGCGGCGGTCCCCGCGCGCCTCGCGCTCGAGCGGCAGGACTGGAAGGCGGCGGCCGCGCTCGAGGCGCGGGTGCCCGCGGACTTTCCCTGGGACCGGTTCCCGGCGATGGAGGCGCTCACCCATTTCGCGATCGCGCTCGGCGCCGCCCACACCGGCGACCAGGCACGGGCACAGCGGGCCATCGCGCGGCTCAGCGAGCTCCGGACGGCCGTGGCCCCGGCGTCACCGTACTGGGCGAAGCAGATCGAGATCCAGCGGATCGCGGCGGAGGCGTGGCTCGAGTTCGCGGCGGGGCGGAAGGACGAGGCGCTCGCGGCGATGCGGCAGGCGGCGGAACTCGAGGCGAGCACGGACAAGAACCCGATCACGCCGGGGGAACTGCTCCCCGCCACCGAGCTGCTCGGGGACATGCTGCTGGAGATGAAGCGGCCGAAGGAGGCACTGGCGGCCTACCAGGCGGCGCTCCAGCGGAGCCCGGGGCGGAGGAATGCGTTGAGGGGGGTGGAGAGGGCGGGGGGGTAGGGGGACGGGTAGACGGATGGACGGGTAGACGGATGGACGGGTTGACGGATAGACGGGGAGGTGGAAGGCGCCGTGGTGCGGGGAGAAGGTGAGCCGTCGGTGGCGTGCCCATTCAGCTTGGGGGATGGGCCACTACTCCGAGCTGAAGGCGTGGCGTGCAGCCCACGAACTCGCCGTGAGTGTCTACCGTCTCACGGCCGACTGGGACCAGCGGGAGCGTTACGGGCTGACGGCGCAGGTCCGGCGCGCGGCCTTTTCCGTTCCGGTGAACATCGTCGAAGGTTCGAGGCGGCGAGGCAGGCGCGAGTTCAGGCACTTTCTCGACGTCGCCGTGGGATCGCTGGCCGAGGTCGAGTATACCCTGAAGTTCGCAGTCGAAGTCGGGGTGGGTCGAGCCGGTCAGTCGACCGACGTGCAGCGGCTGATCGATGAGGCGGGGCGACTGTGCTTCGGCCTGGCCCGGAGCCTGGATCGTCCGCCAAGCCCCCGCTGAACCTCCCCGATTCCCTCTCCGCCTCCCATCCGTCTACCCGTCTACCCGTCTACCCGTCCACCCGTCTCACCTCCCCGCCACCAGCCGCTCGAACCTCGGATTCCCCCTGAGCGGATCCCACGTCGGATCCACCCGGAGCCAGCCGGGCGAAAGGTAGTACGGGACCTTGAGCAGCGGCTCGAGCGCGTCGAGCGCGCGCTCGTGCTCGCCGAGCGCCACGTAGGTGCGGGCGAGGACGTGCTGCATGTACGGGCCGTTCGACGCATCGCGCGCGATCGGCACCAGCTCGACCGAGCGGCGTCCGGCGGCGATCGCCTCGGCCTTCCGGCCGAGGTAGGCGAGCATCAGGCCCTTGAAGGCGAGCCGCTGCGGGTCATCGGGGACGTCGGCCAGGATGCGGTCGATCTCCGTGACGCCGATCTCGGCGTGTCGGCGGGCCGTCACCGAGTCGCCGCGGCTCCAGGCCGTCTCCGCCAGCACGATGGCCCAGGCGCTCCGGTCGCCGTCGAAGGCCTCCGGTCCGAGCGTGAGGAGCAACTGTTGCTGCGGCTCCTCGAGCACCCAGTACATGTCCCAGTAGTTGCCGAAGAACGCCACGAGCTCCGCCGGCGACACGGTGGGCGAGACCTGCCGGATGGCGCCGCGGGCGCCGGCCAGGTCGCCCTGGGCCACGTAGATCATCGCCCGGTCCTGTGTGATGCTGAGGTCGCCCGGTGCCAGGGCCAGGGCCGCCTCGCTCATTTCCAGGGCTTCCCGGTACTGGCGCATCCAGAGGAGGGTGGTCTGGAGCCCGGAGGCCGTGCGGACGGAGCGTGGGTCGAGCCGCCAGGCCTGCCGGTAGTGGGCGAGCGCCTCGTCCCACCGCCCCAGCGACGAAGCCACGCCGCCGGCCTGGGGCAGCAGGGCGCCGTCGTTCGGCGCCAGCCGGAGCGCCGCCTGGATCTCCTCGTGGGCAAGGAGCGGGTTCTTGCCGACGACCAGGTAGTAGGTCGCCCGCGAGACGTGCCCGTCCGGCGCGTCGGGCGCGATGGCCAGCGCCCGCTCCGCCGCCGCAAGGGCTCGCGCAGCGATCTCCGGTGAAGGCGTCCCGTTGTTGTAGAGGATGCTCAGTGTCCGGCTCAGTCGCGCCCAGGCCTGGACGAACGAGGAATCGAGCCGGACCGCCTGCTCGAAGTACTCGGCGGATTGCCGGAGCCTCGCCGGATCGTTGCCCACGACGGCCTGCCCCTTCAGGTACGCGTCGTAGGCCGCGAGGTTCGCCGTGGGCCGCTCGGCGAGCGCCTGCTGCTCGCTCCGGCCGAGGGCGAGCCCGATCGCGGCCGCCACCCGGGTGGCGATGTCGCCCTGGACCTGGAAGACGTCGGTGAGGTCGGCGTCGTACGCCTGCTGCCAGGTGACGGCGCCGGTGCGGGCATCAATGACCTCCGGGGTCACCTGCACCCGGCGCGAGCCCTCGCCGCCGGCCCACCGCACCCGTCCGACCAGGAGATAGTCCACGCCGAGCTCCCGGGCGATCTCCTGCGGACTCTTGGCCGTCTCGCGGTACTGTCCGGTGCTGGTGGACGCGGTGACGGTGAGGCCGTTCACCCGCGATAGCTTGCCCCGCACCTCGTCGGCGATGCCGTCGGCGAAGTAGGCGTCGGCGGCGTCCCCCAGGTTGGCGAACGGCAGCACCGCGAGCCGGGTGCCCGCCTCGGCGCGCGCGGCGCCGGCGGGGCGACGCGCGGCCGCCACGCCCGAGGCCCCGCTCCAGACCACCAGCGCCGCGATGCCGCCGAGCGCGGTGTTCCGCCAGGTGAGGAGGTGATCCAGCCGCCGAGCCGTCGAGCCGCTGACCCGCCGCTTCTCCGCCCCGTTCGTCAGCCAGAGCATCACCGCACCGGCCACGCCCAGCCCCCCGGCCAGCCAGAGGGACCACGCGGGCAGGCCCCAGCGCCCGGCGAAGAACGCCACCGCCACCAGCGCCAGGAGGGTGACGCCCCCCGCGCCCACCCACACGCCTCCCCCTCCCACGCCGTCCGACCGCCCGACCGTCCGACTGCCCGACTGCCCGACCGCCGCGTGCGCCCCGCTCCGCGCCGTGTGCTCCACCCCGGCGAGCTCCTCCGCCAGCACGGCCGCGGTGGCCTGCCGGTCCACCGGCCGCTTGGCCAGCGCGCGGGTCACCACGGCCTCGAGACCGGCGGGCAGGCCCTGGCGCGCGCTCGCGAGCGGGCGCGGGGTCTCGGTGAGGGCGCGCGCCACCACTGCCTGCGGGCTCCGCCCGGTGAACGGCGGCTCGCCGGCGAGCATCTCGTAGAGCACCGCGCCCAGGGCATAGAGGTCGGTGCGCGCGTCCACGTCCTTGGCCCCGGTGGCCTGCTCCGGGCTCATGTACTGCGGCGTGCCCACCGCGAGGCCGGTCTTGGTGATCGCCTCACCCTCCGCCTCGAGCGCGCGGGCGATGCCGAAGTCTGCCACCAGCGCGTGACCCTCGCTCAGGAGGATGTTGGCCGGCTTGATGTCGCGGTGGACGATGCCGCGCTTGTGCGCATAGGCCAGGGCGTCGGCCACCTCCCGCGCCAGCTGGAGCGCCGAAGCCACCGGGAGCTCGCCCTCGCGCTTGAGGCGGGCGGAGAGCGACTCGCCCTCGACATACGGCATCACGTAGTAGAGGACGCCGTCCGCCTCCCCCGAGTCGTACATCGGGAGGATGTGCGGGTGGCTCAGGTTGGCCGCGATCTCGACTTCGCGCAGGAAC
>DATIBS010000141.1:0-6264 GCA_035457305.1 Gemmatimonadales bacterium | reverse complement strand
AAGACCACCAGGTCCCCGCGCGACGCCGCGGCACCGGTGTTCTTGAGCGCATAGTACCGGCCGCCGGGCACCGGGACGAAGCGGAGCGCGATCGCCCGGCTGTCGGCCGGCAGGCAGGCGTCCACCACGCCGCGGAGCTCGGCCTCCGAGAACTCCTCCGAGTCGAACGTGACGACCGCCTCGATCGGGAGGGCGAGGCCGGCGAGGAACGCAGCCTCCGCCGGCGCGGCCCAGGCCGGGGCCTCGCGCACCTCCGCGGCCTGGGCGGCGAGCCCCGCGAGCATCCGGCGGGCCCGATCGAGCTCGGAGAGCCGCACGTTGTCCCATTCGATCACGACCGACACGGTGCCGATGTTCACGCGGATCCCCCTTCGGCGCGGGCCTCGCGCAGGTGACCACGGACGACCTCGAGGTGCCAGCGGGCGCGGCGGCGGGCGTCGGGGTCCCCGGCGAGCACGGTCCGCGCCCGGCGCAGGTGGGCGCCGGCCAGCTCGCGCCAGAGATAGCGCGGGGCGCCGAACAGCCGCGGCGAGCCCGGGGCCGGCCGTGCGAGTCGCGCCTGGCCCCGGCCGTAGTTGTACGCCCGGGTGCGGAGGAACTCCTCGGTGACCTGGTCCGGCCGGATGACGTGTTCGACGCGCGCAGTGGGGACGTGCACGGCGCGTGCCCCGGCCGCCACGAGCCGCCGCAGCAGCTCGGTCTCACCGCCGATCGGATAGCTCCGGCCCTTGGGACCGAGGTCCTCGCGGTACCGGAGGTCGGCGACGCGGCTGCGCCGGATGGCCATGTTGGGGCCGAACGGGGTCTGGGGCGACGGACCCTCGACCCCGCCGGGATCGAAGTGGGCGAACGCGACGCCGGCGTAGGGCGGCTCGGTCATCCACGCCGGCGTCCCCGGCGGATAGCGCGGGATCACGACGCCGCCGAAGATGTCGTGGTCGGGCCAGCGCCCGGCCGCAGCCGACAGCGCGGCCAGCCAGTCGTCCGCCGGCACGATGTCGTCGTCCGTGAAGACCAGCAGCTCACCCCGTGCCCGCTCGAGCCCCCGATTCATCGCCACGTACTTCCCCGGGGCCGCCTCCGCCAGGGCGACGAGCGGGAGCCGGTCCTGCCAGCGGCGAAGCACCTCCGGCGTGGTGTCGGTGCACGCGCTCTCCACCACGATGACCTCCCACGCCAGGCCCTGCGGCAGTTGCTGGCGATGGAGGCCCTCGAGCACCCGCTCGAGCGAGGCGGCGCGATCGTGGGTGGCGAGGAGTACGGAGAGATCCAAGTCGGCGTCCCGGGGTCGGTCCAGTCGGTCCGTGGCGTCGCGAGGCAGGTGGCGCCGCGCCCGGGGAATCTAGGGCCGGTCGGCCGGGGGAGACAGGGAACCGGCGGTGGGGAGGGCGTACACCGACACCGCGCCCGCCCGGAAGCGGAGGGGGAAGGGATACCGGGCGTGGGTGACCACCAGGGTCGCCCCGTAGCGCGCGCCGAGCGCGGCCATGGAGTCGGCGCCGAGCGCGTCGTATCTCGCGTCGAAGCCGCGGAGGGGGAGGCTGCCGTCCGGGGGGACCGGCCCCGCGAGGGCGTCGATGCGCCGGCGCCACTCGGCGAAGCGGTCGTACCGGAGCGCCGACCAGTTCACCACCAGCGCCCGGCGATAATCCCAGAAGGCCCGCTTCGAGGTCGGCGTCGCCAGCACCACCGCGTCGGGGGGCGCGCTGTCCGCCACCCAGGCGGCGGCCGCCGCCTGGTCCTGCCGGTCCGCGCGGCTGTACGGCGCTCCCCAGACCGCCCGGCGCTCCGCCTCCGACCCGGAGAGGGACCATCGGTCGGGCCGGGCAAGCAGGACGCCGATGCCCAGCGCCGCCGCCGCCAGGGCGCGACGGCGCGCCGCGGGGTCCCGCCAGTGCCGGGCGGCCTCGGCCAGGAGGAGCGGGGTCACGAGCATCGGGAGGACGAGCGGGAGGAGGCGGAACGGATAGACCTGCAGGAGCGGCCACGCCCCCATCGCGCGGGCGGCGATCCCGCCGGCGAAGAGCAGGGCGGTACCGGCGACGAAGGCCGCGACGAACCGCGTCTCGCGATCGGGCCGCCAGCGGCAGGCCAGGAGCGCGAGGAGCCCGCCGAAGACCGCGAGGGCGAGGAAGCCCCCGGGCGCGAAGGTGAACGGGTCGAGGTGGTGCGGCAGCCGGGCCCGCACGATGTACTCCCACGCCGCGTCGCCGGCGCCGGTTCCCCGGCTCACCCCGGCGCTCGCGAGCAAGCCCGGCGCGGCCGTGCACAGTCCGGCCGTCCCCGCGAGCGCGAGCCCGCGCCACGGCGTCCGGTCGGCGAGGAGCGCCGCGCCCACCCCGGCGAGGGCGCCGGCGCCGACGGCCGGATGGAGGCTGAAGCAGAGGCCGAGGAGCAGGCCGCCCGCGACGTGCCGGCGGTCGAGGAAGGCAGCAAGCGAGGCGAAGAGCGCCGCGTAGGCCGGCACCTTCGCCTCGGCGCCGCCGATGACCCATTCGCCGCCCACGAACGCCTCCCCGCCGACCTGCCAGCAGAGCACGCCGACCGGGATCGCCCACCAAGGCACTGCGAGCCGGCGGAGGAGCGCCACCAGGCCGGCGTAGACCGCGAACCAGCCGAGCACCCGGAGCACCCACTTGAAGACGCCGAGCGGGAAGGCGAGCGACAGGAGCCCGGCGGCGGCGTTGAAGAGAGCGTGCTCCCGCCAGGGAACCGCGAAGGACCAGTCGTGCGCGAGGAACTCGGGCCGCCACCACTTCCAGGCGGCGAAGAGGTAGAGGGCCTCGTTGTTGAGCAGCTCGCCGCTGAGGGCGGACTCGACCGCCGTGAGGAGGGTGAGGAGGGCGGCGAGGGCCAGGGTCCGCTTCACCCCGGCGGGCCTCAGTCCGCCCGCTCGAGGCGGACCGCGCTCACCTTGAAGCTGGCGATCTTCGCGTAGGGGTCGAGCGCGGGGTTGGTGAGCAGGTTGGCTGCGGCCTCGCGGAAGTGGAATGGCACGAACACCTGGCCCCGCGCCTGCCGGCGCGACAGCCGCGCGCCGATGAGGATCGAGCCGCGCCGGCTGCTCAGCCGGACGGTGGCTCCCTCGGCGATCCCCAGCGCCTCCGCGTCGGCGGGGTGGATCTCGACGACCGGGACCGGCTCGCGGCTGTCGAGGCCCTCCGAGCGGCGGGTCATCGTCCCGGTGTGCCAGTGGTACATCTGGCGGCCGGTGTTCATGACGAACGGGTAGTCACCGTCGGGAAGCTCGGATGCCGGCAGCAACTCGACGGGGATGAGCCGCGCCCGCCCGTCCGGCGTGGGGAAGCGCTCGGCGAAGAGGAACGGCGTGCCGGGGTGCCCCGGCTCCGGCACCGGATACTGGAGCCCGGGGCCGCCGAGCGCCTCCCAGCGGACGCCGCGCCAGGATGGGGTGACGGCGGCGATCTCCGCCATCACGGCGGCCGGATCGGCGGAGGCCGGGAGCCCGAGCCGCCCGCTCAGCTCGGCGAGGATCTCGAGGTCCCGTCGCGCCTGCCCCGGAGGGTCGAGCGCGGGCTCGGCCCGCTGGATGCGCCGCTCGGTGTTCACATAGGTCCCCAGCTTCTCCGCGAAGGAGGAGCCGGGCAGCACGACGTCGGCCCACCGTGCGGTCTCGGTGAGGAAGAGGTCCTGGACCGCGAGGAACTCGAGTCCGCGCACCCACTCCTCGGCATGGGCCACGTCGGGATCGGAGATGACCGGGTTCTCCCCCATCACGTAGAGCCCGCGCACCGGGCTCCCCGCCTGCGCCATCTCGGTGACCATCAGCCCCTTCGCCAGCGACAGGCGGTCCTCGGGGACGCCCCAGGCCCGGGCATATTCCGCGCGGACCGCGGGGTCGGTCACCGGGCGGTAGTCGGTGTAGGCGAACGGGATCGCGCCGACGTCGCTCGCGCCCTGGACGTTGTTCTGCCCGCGGATCGGGATCATCGCCGCGCCCCAGCGGCCGATCATCCCGCAGCAGAGGAGCAGGTTCAGCAGGCTCGCCACGATGTCGGTGCCGGTGGCGTGCTGGGTCAGCCCCATCGCCCAGAGGGTCGACGTGTTCGGTCCCCGGGCATAGCGCTCCGTGGCGTCCCGGATGAGCGCCGCCGGGATGCCGGTGAGCCGCTCGCCCGCCTCGAGGGTGTAGGGCTCGACCGCGGCGCGGAGCGCGTCGAGGCCCGACGTGCGCTCGGCGAGGAACCGCTCGTCCGCCAGGCCCGCCGCCAGGACGTGCCGGACCATCGTGTTGTACAGCGCGACGTCGGTGCCCGGCTGCATCTGGAGGTGGATGTCCGCGAGGGCGGCGAGCTCGGTGCGGCGGACGTCCGCGACGATGAGAGTGGCGCCCCGCGACACGGCGCGCTTGATCAGGGCACCGAAGACCGGGTGGCTCTCGGTGGTGTTGGCGCCGGAGATGAAGATGACGTCGCAGGCCTCCTCGATCTCCCGCATCGAGCCGGAGGCCGCCGAGGTGCTGAGGGCCCGGCCCATCGCGGCCACGGAAGTCGAATGGCAGAGCCGGGTGCAGTGGTCGACGTTGTTGGTCCCGATGGCGCCCCGGAACATCCGCATGAGGAGGTAGTTCTCCTCGTTGGAGCACTTGGCCGAGGAGAAGGTGGCCAGGGCGTCGGGCCCGCGCTCGGCGCGGAGCCGGAGGAGCTCCTGCGCGGTGAGGGACAGGGCCTCCTCCCAGGTGGCCTCGCGGAAGGGAGCGTACCAGTCGTCGGGGGTGGCCACGCGGTCGCGGACGTCGTCGGTGCCCTCGCCCGTCACCCAGGCCGGCTTGCCCACCGCGCGAGAGGGCGGCTTCGGCTTCCGCTCCCGCCCCAGTGCGGCGATGGTCGGCCAGGGGCCCTCCCGATGCCGCGGACGCTCGCCGGCCCAGGTCCACCGGCCGTCGGCCTCCCGCTCCCAACCGCGGCGGATGAGCGGCACGGTGAGCCGGTCGCGGTGCTGGGGGAAATCGTAGCCGAACCGGCCCTTCACGCAGGTGGAGCCCTGGTTCGGCGTCGCCTCCTCGATCCAGGGCGAGGTGACCCGCGCCAGGCGCCCGTCGCGCACGTGCAGGTCCACCTGGCAGCCGACGGCGCAGTAGGGGCAGACGCTCCGCACCACGCGGTCCGGCGCGCGGAGGGCGGCCTCGCCGAAGCGCTCCCGCGGGATCGCCTCGAAGATCGCCCCCGTGGGGCAGACGCGGACGCACTCGCCACACCAGGTGCAGCCAGCGCGATCAGGATCGCCGTCGGCGCCAACGATGATCCGGGCGCCTTCGCCCCGGTCCCCCACGTCGAGCACGCCGACCTGCTGGATCTCGTCGCATGCGCGGACGCACCGGGTGCAGAGGATGCACCGGCTCATCTCGTGCCGGATCATCACGTCGCCGGGCCGTTCATCGCCCGTGCGAAGCGGGAGCATCCGTGCAGAACGCGGCACGACGCCGTAGCGCACCGCGTAGCGCTCGAATTCGTTGTGGGGATCGGCGGCGCCGCCGTTCGCGAGGTGCTCGCCGGGGTAGCGGTCGAGCAGGAAGCGGAGCACGTCGCGCCGGTTGGCCACCGCGGCGGGCGACTCGGTCTCGACTTCCATGCCCTCGGCCGCGGGCGCGGAGCAGGCCGCCACCAGCTTCCCCTGGCCGCCGACGCTGACCAGGCAGAAGCGGCAGCTCGCCGGGCGCGACAACAGCGGATACCAGCAGAGGCTGGGGATTTCCACGCCCGCGCTGCGCGCCGCCTCGAGGATCGTGGCGCCCGCGCTGAACGAGATGGGCCGGCCGTCGAGCTGGAGCGAAGGCATCGGGAACGCCCGGAAGGAGAGTGGACCCGCTTCGATTCTAGGCCGCGCGCGCGGCGGGAACAAGGGCGGCGGGCGGCGCGTCGGGTGCCGCGGCGTCGCCGCCGCGTGGCGGTTCGCAGGTCGGCGCGGACGCTCGCGACCGACCCGCGCGGAGAACCGGTGGCACGAAATCCGCTCGGGGGTATTGCGCGAATCGAAGAATTTACGATTTTGTTATGGGTAGCGAGGTGTACCACGAACCCCGAGCGCTCGTCGCTCGGTCGATCCTCCCGGCGAACACGGCACCACGCCGAACGTCAGCGACGCGCAGCCGCACGGCACGCTCGTCCTCGCCGCAGGGGATCAGGACCGACCGCGACGCCGGCCAGCACCTCGTGAGTGCGGGATGATGGGCCAGACGGCAGGCTTGCCTGGGCGCACGTGGCCCGGGTGAAGAGGAGGGGCTCCGGTCTCTCCGCGTCACTC
>DATIBS010000140.1:0-2304 GCA_035457305.1 Gemmatimonadales bacterium | reverse complement strand
AGGAGCGTGCCGACGCCGCCGTCGGTCCGGTAGGTGAGCGCGAGCATCCCCTGCGCCCAGCCCCAGCGGAACACCCCGCCGAGGGCGGCGAGGTAGCGGTTCTCCACCTCCATCACCGGTGGCGCGCAGGCCATCCTCGTCGAGACCATCGGCCCGGTCGCCACGTCCAGGCTCGCCTCCTTCACCGTGAACGGGCCGGTGTACTGGTTGCACCCGCCGCGTCCCGCCACGCGTCCGGCCTCGAAGAGCGCGGTCACCGCGATGCTGTCGGGCGCCGGCTCGTCCCAGTCGAGGTACGCCAGCCGCCATTCGCCCGCGAAGTCCGCCGGGGAGATCCGGCCGAGCTCCTCCGACGTCACGTCCAGCAGCGTGTCCCCGCGCATCGGGAAGACCTGCCGGACGTTGAGCGTCGGGCAGCAGGCGGGATCGTCAGGCGCGGCGACGACGTACTCCACCGTGACGCCGCTGTCGGTGGCGGTGAGCGAGCGCACCATCGTCCGGTCGCCAAGCTCCGCCGTGTAGATGCTCTTCGGCACGCCGCCGCGCCCGGAGACGCCCACCAGGTAGGTGAACACCCCCGAGCCACCACCGTTGGCGGTGAGCAGGAAGGCGCCGTCGTCCACGCCGTCGCCGGTGATGTCGTGGATCACGTAGAGCCGGTCCATCAGCTGCACGAGCACCCGGTCGGCCGGTGTCGAATCGGTAGGCGTCCGCTCGTACCTCCCGTCCGTCAGCGTGAAGGAGGTGTCCATCACGCCGCCGTAGGTCAGGTTCTTCGCGAGCTCGAGCGTGATCGGCACTGCGGCCGGCGCGGCCTCCGCCGCCGGGCGGGGGGCGCGCTCGCCGCACGCGGCGGCCAGGAGGAGGGTGGCGGTGAATGCCGCGGAAACCGGTCGGGGCATGGGGTGAGCTCCCTCGGGGGTTGGTGTCACGGCAGGTGCGCGAGGGCGTCGAGCAGGCGCGCCACGTCGTCCCCGGTCGAGTAGAGGGCGAGCCCCACGCGCACCAGCCCATCCTCGGCATGCCCCAGCCGCTCGACGACGGTCGAGGCGTAGAAGTCGCCGTTCGAGACGTAGAGCCCGAGCAGCGCGAGCGCCTCCGCCACCGCCCGCGATGACCGGCCGGCCAGCGCGAAGGACACCGTGGACGTGCGCGGGCGGCCCGGGGGAGGGCCGTACCGGGTGACCCCATCGATCGCGCCCAGCCCCTCCCACAGTCGCTCGGTCAGCGACTCGGTGCGGCGGTGCTCAGCGGCGTAGAAGGTGGCCAGTCGTTCGCGACGGGACGCGCCTGGCGCCAGGGAGGCCAGGAAGTCCACCGCCGCCAGGGTCCCGGCGATCCCCTCGTGATTCAGCGTGCCGGTCTCCAGCCGCTCCGGCGCCGCGTTCGGCGCCGGACGGAGCTTCGGCACGTCGAGCGCCTCGATCCGGTGGCGCCGGCCCCAGAGGACGCCGACGTGGGGGCCGTAGAACTTGTACGCCGAACAGGCGGCGAAGTCGGCACCCAGCGCGTGCACGTCGAGCAGCCGGTGCGGGGCGTAGTGCACCGCGTCCACGAACACGAGCGCCCCGGCGGAGTGCGCCAGGGCGGCAGCACGAGCCACGTCGGTGACCGTGCCGAGCGCGTTGGAAGCGGCGCCGATCGCGAGCAGCCGGGTGCGGGCACCAATGGCGCGCTCCAGCTCGGCCCAGTCGAGCTCGCCGCTGGCGGGGTCGAAGCGAACCGTCCGCAGCACCACCCCGCGCTCCCGGGCCACCGCCTCCCACGGCGCCACGTTCGCATGGTGGTCGAGTTCGGTCACGACCACTTCGTCGCCCGCCTTCCAGTCGCGGCCCAGGGCCCGGGCAAGGTGGAAGGTGAGCGTGGTCATGTTGGCGCCGAAGGCGATCTCGTCCGCCGCGCCACCGGTGAAGTCGGCGAGGGCGGCCCGGGCCTCGGCGATGATCGCGTCGGTCTCCCGGCTGGTCGGGTAGGCCCAGTGGGTGTTCGCGTTGTGGTGAAGCAGGTACTCCGCCATCGCCCCCGCGACGTCGGCAGGCACCTGGGTGCCGCCGGGACCGTCGAAGTACGCCACCGGGTGGGGCCCCTCTCGGCGCCCGAGTGCGGGAAAGCGCTGGCGGACGTCGGCGACGGATGGAACAGGGGCGACGTCGGGCACGGCGGTCATCGCAAGCTCCGGTGGGGGCAACTGGGGAGAATACTGCGTCGCGCGGGCGGGAGGCCAGCGGAGGTCACTTTCCGGGCAGTTCCAATCGCTGGCGGGTGGACGACGAGGGGCGTGCCGCCGGTCCGGCGGCACGCCCC
>DATIBS010000139.1:0-2699 GCA_035457305.1 Gemmatimonadales bacterium | reverse complement strand
GCCCGCCGGGACGAGCACCCGGAGGTCGGCCCACGCCTCCACGTCGCCCTCGCGGTCCACCCGCACCCGGCGGCCCTCGCGTCCCCGACCGGAGCCGCCGAAGGTGCCGTCGTCCCGCACGCGCAGCTCCGTGTCGCTGTTCCCCTGCGGGTAGGCGATCCGGTCCCCGGGGTAGACCACGCGCAGGGTGGCCCGCTCGCCCACGGGCCCCTGCTCCACGCGGAGCCGGGCGGCGTCCCGACCGCCACGGGTGACCTCGACCACCACCGCGCTCCCGGTGCCGCGCTCGACGCTGGTACGCCCGGCGAGGTTGTAGATGGCGACCTTCCCTCCGGTGATCGTGAGGCGCTCCTGGGCCGCGGCCGCGGCCGCGGGAGCGAGGAGACCGAGGACAGGGAGGGCCAGGGTGAACCGCAGGCCCGAGCGGCGCCGAGGGCGGGTGGAGACGGGGGGCATCAGGTGCTCCGGGGTGGTGGGAGCTGGCAACGACGTTGTCCCCGGATTGGACGGGTCGGGCGGCGGGAAGGTTGCAGGCCTAGTGCAGCCGGCGCCCCCAGAGACGGCCCTCGGGGTGACGCGCGGCCTGGAGCGCGGTGGCGGGATCGGGCCAGGGCCCACCGAGGCCGTCGAGCCGGCCGGCGACGTCCACGGCTCCGGCGGCCGGGTCGTGATCCAGGACGAAGGCGAGGCCGCTCCGGCTGCGAGCGATCCGGTCCGCCCACTCGGTCCAGCGCCGCCCTCCGCTCGTCGCCCGGTGACCCGCCACCAGGGGTACGCCGGGCCAATCGTCGCCCGGGTCCGGGACCAGCGGCACGTCGAGGAGGTCGGCCAGGAGCTGCCAGCCGGGCCACGCATCGGCGGGGAGGACGGCGGTGAACGACCAGCCCAGCTCCCCTGCCAGGGTGGCGAACGCGCGGAGCGTGGTGGCCTCATCGGCGCCGGGCATGCGGCCCGGCCCGCAGAGCGGAACGCCTCCGGTCTCGGCGAACCAGCGCCGGTGCGGGCCGAGCGCAGCGGGGCGCATGCCGAAGGAGGCGAGCCGGCGCGTCACCCCGAGCTGGCGCTCGGCTTCCGCCTGCTGCACCGGAAGCTCGGCTGCCTCGAGGGCGGCCGTGAAGGCGACCTCGGCGGCAAGGAACCGGCCGGCGTCCTGCAGGATCCGGCCGCGAAGGTGGAGCGTGCCGCTGTGGGGCTCGAGGGCGAACGCCCGGTCGAGTGCCGCCAGGGCACGGGCCGGCTCGCCGAGCCGGTACGCCGCGTATCCCGCCTCGTGCCAGACGAGGGCGAGATCGGGCGCCCGTCCCGCGGCCCGCTCCAGCGCGGCGAGCCCTTCGCGATAGCGGCCCAGTTCCACCAGCGCGGCACCGGTGAGCGCATCGGTGAATGCGCCGTCCTCGACGTGCCGCGCGGCGCGGCCGGCGAGGGCCAGCGCCTCCTCGAAGCGCCGCTCCCCGCGCAGCAGCTGGAAGTACTCGCCCCACGCCAGCGCCAGGTCGGGACGCTCCTGCAGCACGGCGAGGTACGCGCGCTCGGCGTCCGCGGGGCGTCCCTCCTGCAGCAGGTGTCGCGGGCGCGCGAGCACCCGTTCCCCGGGCTCGGTGGCGAAGAGGCGGAACTGGCTCGTGCGGATCACGCCGCGAATGTACGCCGTGCGCCGGCAGACGCCAGAGGGACGAACCCCGGGGCGGGGTGTCGGAGTCGCAATGGCGGTGTAGGTTTCCTCCGGCTGTCCCGATTCCTCCCACTCCCGCACGGACCCGTCCGATGGACCAGGCTTTCGTCGAGCGCGAACAGGAGCGGCTCCTTCGCGAGCTGACCGAGTTCCTCGCCATCCCCAGCATCAGCGCCCTGCCGGACCACGCGGCCGACTGCCGTCGCGCCGCCGACTGGCTGGTGACCGAGTTCCGGCGTCTCGGTTTCCCGGTGGTCACCCTGCTGGAGGGGCAGGGCCACCCGGTGGTGTGGGCCGAGAGCCCGCGCGTGGAGGGCCGTCCCACGGTCCTCGTGTACGGGCACTACGACGTGCAGCCGGTGGATCCGCTGGACGAATGGGTCTCCCCCCCGTTCCAGGCCACGGTGCGCGACGGCCGGCTCTACGCCCGCGGTGCAGTGGACGACAAGGGGCAGGTGTTCACCCTGCTCAAGGCCTACGAGGCGGCGCGCGGCGCCGATGGCAGGCCCCCGCTCAACCTGCGCTTCATCATCGAGGGCGAGGAGGAATCGGGCGGGCACGTCATCGACGAGCTGCTCACCCGGGAGCCGGAGCGGACGGTCGCCGACGCGGTGGTGGTGGCCGACATGGGCTACTACGCTCCGGGCCTCCCTGCGGTGTACACGGCCCTCCGCGGCATCTGCTACGCCGAGATCCACTGCAGGACCCTGCAGCGGGACCTCCATTCGGGCTCCTACGGCGGCGTGGCTCCGAACGCGATCGAGACCCTGGTGCGGATCCTGGCCGGGCTCAAGGACGAATCCGGCGAGATCCACGTGCCCAGGGTCTACAAGTCCGTCATCCCGCCCTCCAAGCTCGAGCTCAAGACCTGGAAGAAGCTGCCGTTCGACAAGCGGCAGTTCCTGGAGCACGAAGTGACGGGGAAGGCGCTGACCGGCCTCAAGGACCACTCGATCCTCGAGCGGATCTGGGCCCTGCCCACCCTCGAGATCCACGGGATCCGCGGCGGCTTCACCGGCGAGGGCGC